>DATGDE010000081.1:0-6401 GCA_035311125.1 Gemmatimonadales bacterium | reverse complement strand
TGAAGTCGTTGCGGAGCGGGGCGTCGCTGCGGGCCGGCCTGGGCGTGCGGCGGTTGGGCGGCGACAGCGCTCGCACACGCCCGACCGCCCAGCTGGGCGGCGCCATCGGAGTCGCGCAGACGGCCTCCATCAACGCGACCTATCGACACTACCCGTTCGACGAGACGGCCGCCCTCGTCCAGAGCGGCCTCGTCTGGGACGAGCTCCAGGTGAACGCCGAGATCTCTCCCCAGGCGACCTTCGGCCTGTCGGCCCTGGCAAACGCGGCCTGGCTCTCGGATGGGAACCAGCGGCTCATCGGAACCGGCGGCGTCATGGTGGGAGTGGCGAAGCGGCTGCGCGCCGGCGTCTACGCGCGGATCATGGGCTGGTCCCACCCCAACCTGGGACAGAACCTCTACTTCTCGCCCGGCCTGTTCACGCTCGGCGAGGCGCGGGCCTCATACGTCTGGTGGCGCGGCGGATGGTGGCTGCGCACGACCGGCGGACTGGGCGCGCAGCACGTGCAATCGAGGGCCACCCAGCCCGAATGGCACGGGGACTTCACCGTGGCATACAACTGGCGCTACGTGGACGAGCTGGCGTTCGTGGCGACCTTCACCAACAGCGCCGAAGCCCGGACCGCAACGGCGACCACCCCGACCTATCGCTATTGGAGCGTCGGGCTGCGCTTCCAGCGGGGGCTCTAGAGCCGGGCGGCGACCTTCCGCGCGTCGCGCAAGACCCGCAGCACGTTCAGACCCGCCAGTTTCCGCACGTCGTCGGCTTTCCAGCCCCGCCGCAGCAGCTCGGCCACGAGATCGGGGAACTTCGAGGTGTTCTCCAGTCCGTCGGGGACGCTCGTGATGCCGTCGAAATCGGAGCCCAGGCCCACGTGGTCGATGCCGGCGACGTCCCGCACGTGCTCGACGTGGTCCGCCACCTGCTGCAACGTGGCGTGCGGAGCGCGCTTCGCCCAGGCCTTGGTCGACTCCGCGACGGTCGCGGAATCCGCGCCCGCGGCGCGCAGTGCCTTCGCCCGCGTCTGCATGCTGTCCTCGTACACCCGCACGGCCTCGGAGACGAATCCGGGATTGAAGTTCACCATCACCACGCCGCCGTTCTTGGCCACGAGCTTGAGGATCGAATCGGGCACGTTGCGCACGTGGTTCGAGATGGCCCGGGCGGAGGAATGGGAGAACATCACCGGGGCTTTGGAGACGCGCAGCGCGTCCATCATCGTCGCGTCGGAGACGTGGGAGAGATCCACCAGCATCCCGAGCCGGTTCATCTCCAGGACGACCTGCTCGCCGAACTGGGTGAGCCCGTCGTGTTTGGCCGAATCCGTGGCGGCGTCGGCCCAGTCGGTGGTCTCCCAGTGGGTCAGCGTCATGTACCGGACGCCGAGGGCGTAGAACATGCGCAGCGCCCCGAGCGAGCTCTCGATCGCATGGCCACCCTCGACGCCGATGAGACAGGAGATCCGGCCCGCCTTGAAGTTCCGCTCCACGTCCTCGGCCGTGTACGCCATCGCGAGGTCGCGCGGATACTTCGCGCACAACCGGCGCACCAGGTCGATCTGCTCGAGCGCGTACACGGCCGGATGCTCGCCGCCGTGGATCGTCGTGACCGGTACGTACGCCGCCCAGAACTGCGCACCCACCATCCCGGCGCGCAGCTTCGGGATGTCGGTCATCAATCCCAGCTGGGTGGCGGAGAAGTCCACCGAGTCCACGCCGCCCCGCTCGCGGATCGCGTCCGGGATGTCGTTGTGCCCATCCACCAGCGGCACGGTCTTCAGGATCCGCAGCGCCTCGGCGCGGAAGTCCCGGGGGATGATGGGTCCCTTTCCCTGCCCCGGCAACCGGAGCGGAACGAGGGAGAGCGCGGCAAAACCGAGAACCAGGCGGTGTAGCATCGAACACCCGACGCGAAGGAGCTGGAAAGGTGGCGGCGAACGGGACGCCGATCAAGACGGCGATCGGCCTACGGGCCCTTCGAGAACGCCTCCAGATCCGCGACCCGACGCGTGACCTCGTCGCGGTATGGGTGCCGGCGGCTCGCCCGCGTGAGAAACGCCCGATAATCGGTGATTGCCCGGGCGTACTGCTGGGAGAAATCCTCGGCCCGTCCCAACAGGTAGTATGGCAGCGCGTAATAGGGTTCGAGCTCGGCGGCCTTGTGAAGGTGCGGCAGCGCTTCCTCCGCTCGCCCGATCTGCGCGAGCAGCGCTCCGTAGGTGACCAGCGCGAGCACCTCGGCGGGCGCGACCTCGACCGCGAGACCGAGCTCCTGCAATGCCTGGGCGGTATCGCCGGCGGCGAACGCCAGCAGGCCGAGACGAAGGTGCGCCGGGTAGTAGCTCAGGTTCTCCTGGAGGGCCCGGCCGTACGCCTCCCGCGCGGCCGCGAGCTCGCCCCGGCGCTCGTGAATCGCGCCGATCGCGTGCTCGAGGAGCTCCTTCGATTCGTAGACGCGCACCAGTCGGTCTGCGTCGCGTTGCCCCAGCTCGTCCAGCGCCGCCTGGAGATGCGTCAGTGCGCTGTCGAAGGCTCCGGTGCTGTAAAAGACGTGCGCCAGATCCTGGTGGACGCCGACCTTGTCCCGGCTGTCCCGCAACGCGTACCGGAAGAGTCTGATCGCCTCGGGAAACTGGTGCTCGGCTTGGGCGAGATGGGCCCGGAGCCAGGGGCTCACCTCATTGGACCGGAGCGCCTGTTCCACCAGGAACTCGATCTCCGACCGGTCGGGCCCCTCCACCTGGCCGCCGTGTTGTCGCGCCCCCTCCTCCACGGCGCTGACCACGTAGCGGAAGAAGAAGATCCTGTCGAGGTCACGCTCGAAGAACGGGTTGATCCGTTGCGCCCGGTATTCAAGCGAGTCCAGCCGCCGGGCGTCAGCCGATGCGACGGTCCGCCGGTCCCCGTCGAGATAGCGCACGAGAAAGCGTGGGTCGGCCATGTATCCGGCGATGCGACGGGCATACAGCGCGCCCGCCCAGGTGGGGTCGAGTCGGGTGGCCCAGAAGAACGCTTTCGCGGCCCCCTCGGGATCGCGGTCCAGCAGGTCCATGCCGCGATTGTAGTAGACCAGGGCGTCGTTGGTGTCGGCGCCCGATTCGAGCCGGGGACGCTGCGGGTCGCGGCGCGCCTGAACGGCCGCGGCCGGCACGGGTGCCAGCGCGGCCATCGTCGCGAGCACCAGGAAGAGACGCATCGCGCAGCGCATGCGGCCGCCGGAGCAGAGGTCGCCGCAAGCATAGCGTCGCCGCGGAAGGTCAGGAAGACATGGCCGGGAAGGCCGGTTACCTTACCGTGGATGCCTCACGCGACAGCCTCCATCACGCTCGAATTGAACGGCGAGCCGTGCGCCGTCGCCTTCGCCCCGCACAAGACCCTGCTCGAAGTGCTGCGCGAGGACCTGGGACTCACCGGCACCAAGCACGGGTGCGAGCTGGGCGAATGCGGCACGTGCGCCGTGCTGCTGGACGGCCGACCGGTGCTCTCCTGCCTCGTGCTCGGCCTGGCGTGCGACGGCAAACGCGTCGCGACGGTCGAAGGGATGGCCCGTGGCGCCGAGTTACACCCGCTGCAGACCGCCTTCGCAGATCTGGGGGCCGCCCAGTGCGGGTATTGTACGCCGGCGTTCCTCCTCGCCTCCCAGGCGCTTCTCGAACAGAACCCCAGCCCCTCGCGGGACGAGATCAAGCAGGCGCTCGCCGGCAACTTGTGCCGCTGCACCGGCTACATCAAGATCTACGAAGCGGTCGAGCTGGCGGCGGCGCGGCTGCGCGGGGAGGATGCGAGCGCCCCGAAGGAATCGCTGTATGGCCGGCGGTAGGAAGCGGGAGGACCTGCGCGTCGTCGGGAAGGCGCACCGCAAGGTCGACGCCGTCGCGAAGGTCACCGGGGCCACGAAGTTCGCGGATGACCTCGCGCTCCCCCGGATGCTCTACGGCAAGTTGCTGCGCAGCCCGCATCCGCATGCCCGCATCCTGCGGATCGATACCGCGAAGGCCGAGCGGCTCGACGGCGTGAAGGCGGTTCTCACAGGCAGCGATCTCCCGACCCCGTTCGGAATCCTCCCCGTCAGCCAGGACGAGCACGCCCTGTGCGTGGACCGGGTGCGGTTCATCGGCGACCCGGTGGCGGCGGTCGCAGCGACGTCGGAGGAGACCGCCACCTCGGCCCTCGATCTGATCGACGTCCAGTACGAGCTGCTGACCGAAATCGGCTCCCCGGCGGAGGCGCTCGCGCACCCCGAGCCGCGCATCCACGATTACGGCGATACCGGCAACCTGCACAAGCTGATCAACCTCGAGTTCGGGGATGTCGAGGAAGGCTTCGCCGCGGCCGACCTGGTGCGCGAGGATCTCTTCTTCTTCGAGGGCAACACGCACCTCCCGATGGAGCAGCACGCCGCCCTGGCCGACTGGTCGGCCGACGGGAAGGTCACCCTCTGGAGCTCGACGCAGACCCCGCACTACGTCCACCGCGCCCTCGCCAAGGTGCTCGGGCTCCCCGCGGCGCGCATTCGCGTCATCGCGACGCCCAACGGCGGCGGCTTCGGGGGAAAGAGCGATCCGTTCAACCACGAAATCGTGGCCGCGAAGTTCGCGATGCTCACCGGGCGGCCGGTGAAGATCACGCTGACCCGCGAGGAGGTCTTCTACTGCCATCGCGGGCGGCATCCCACCCTCATGTGGGTGAAGACCGGCGTCACCAAGGACGGCGCCATCACCGGGATGCACTTCCGGACGCTGCTGGACGGCGGCGGCTACGGCTCCTACGGGGTCGCGAGCACCTACTACACGGGGGCGCTGCAGACCGTCACCTATCAGGTGCCGCGCTACAAGTTCCAGGGCGCCCGCGCCTTCACCAACAAGCCGCCCTGCGGCCCGAAGCGCGGTCACGGCACGCCGCAGCCCCGCTTCGCGCTCGAGGTGCACCTCGACAAACTCGCCGAGCAGCTGCGCATCGACCCGGCGGAGCTGCGCCTCGCGCACCTGCAGCCGCCCGAATCCCTCACCGCCAACTACCTGCGCGTGGGCTCGATGGGCCTGGGGGAGTGCATCCGCAAGGTGACCGCGGGCGCCGGGTGGCAGGAGAAGTTCCGCAAACTGCCGTTCGGTCAGGGCGTGGGCCTCGCCTGTTCCTCGTATTTGAGCGGCGCCGGCCTGCCGATCTACTGGAACCACATGCCGCACTCGGGCGTGCAGCTGAGGTGCGACCGCTCGGGGCTCGTGACGGTGTTCTGCGGGTCGACCGACATCGGCCAAGGCTCGGATTCGATCCTCGCCTACATCACGGCCGAGGTATTGGGTATCGATCCGTTCGACATCCGGATCGTCACCGCCGACACCGATCTCACGCCGGTGGATCTGGGGAGCTACTCGTCGCGCGTGACCCTGATGAGCGGCAACGCCGCGCTGCAGGCGGCCGAGCGGGCGCGGGAGATCATCGTGCCGCACGTGGCCAAGCAGCTCCAGGTCTCCGCGGATCGCGTCGTATTCGCCGACGGCCGCGTCTTCGACGCCGAAGACCCGGAGCGCGGCATGAGCTTCGCCGAGGCGGTCCAGGCAGCCGAGAGCGTCGTGGGGACGGTCGGCACGGTCGGGTCGTACACGCCGCCCAAGAGCGCCGCGCGCTACCGGGGAGCGGGCGTCGGCCCCTCGCCCGCGTATTCGTACAGCGCATGCATCGCCGAGGTCGACGTCGATGCCGCGACGGGCATCGTCCGCGTCCCGAAGATCTGGGTGGCTCACGATGTGGGGCGCTGCATCAACGCCGCGGCGGTGATCGGGCAGGTCGAGGGCTCGATCTACATGGGGTTGGGCGAAGCCCTCATGGAAGAGATGGCTTACCGCGAGAACCGCCACGTGGTGCACAAGATCCCGAGCCTGCTCGAGTACAAGAGCCCGACCACACTCGAGATGTGCGACGTCGTCACCTACATCATCGAGGACCCCGATCCCAACGGCCCCTACGGCGCCAAGGAGGTGGGCCAGGGACCCCTGCTCCCGGTGATGCCGGCGGTCGCCAACGCCGTGTACGACGCGGTCGGGGTGCGGGTGGACGAGGTGCCAATCACCCCGGAGAAGGTCTTGAAAGCCCTCAAGCGACGAGGCAAGGGGGAGGAGGGACGAGTGGGTCCCACCGCGTTCCCGGACATCCCCTGGCCCGAGCCGACGCGGGTGCTCCCGCCCTGGGAGGGCGGCGACGGCAAGGCGATCGACCAGGCGCCCACGCTCGCAGGCGGGGTACGGGAGGAGCGCCAGCACTGATGCGCTGAACGGGGGTGTGTCACTCGGCCCGCCCCCGACGTCTCTCCTCGGGCACCCCCGACAGGAGAGACCATGTTCACCCCACCGATCCGGCCGTTGCTCGCGCTCGCTGCGCTGCTCGCCGCTCCGAGGCTCACCT
>DATGDE010000080.1:0-13844 GCA_035311125.1 Gemmatimonadales bacterium | reverse complement strand
TAGGTGGAACGCTTCTTCGGGTCGGGCTCCACGCCCGCCAGGACGCTATAAAGGAAGGCGGCGTCGGATTCGTCCTGATAGTGGTGGAGCCAGGTCTTGAGCTCGGAGTCCTGCATGGCGTGAAGATACGGGGCTGGTGGCCAACTTCCTAGATAACAACCGGTTACGGATCGAGCGGGAGCGGGGAGCGGGGAGTGGTCGAAGCCGATGCGCGCTCCGGACTCAAGCGCTGCAGGGCTCCGACCGCTCCCCACTCCCCGGCCTTGTCACCTGCGACCATCCACCACCGTACCGCATCTAACTTTACGACCGATGACGCTTTCACTGACCGTCCCCGACATCCTGGTTGCGCGCGCCAAGGCCGGAGATCTGGAGGCCCTCGAAGGGTTGTATCGCGCCTTCGAGACGCCGGTCTACAACCTGGCGCGCCGCATCTGCCGCGCGCCCGAGGATGCGGAGGACGTGGTGCAGGAAACCTTCCTCGAGGTGGTGCGGAGCATCGCCCACTACCGCGGTGAGGGGCATCTGTGGGGCTGGATCCGTCAGATCGCGGCGTCGAAGGCGTTCATGCGGTTGCGGCGCGACAAGATCCGGGCCACCGACGAGCTGGTGGACGACGCGGCCGGATCGCCGCCGGCCAGCATCGGGGCGCGCATCGATCTGGAGCGGGCCTTCGAGCGCCTCTCCGAGACGTCGCGGGCGGTGGTGTGGCTGCACGATGTGGAAGGGTTCACGCACGAGGAGATCGCCGAACAGATGGGCAGGACCGTGAGTTTTTCGAAATCCCAGCTGGCCCGGGCGCATGCGCGCCTGCGGCGCCTGCTGGAGGTGGAGCCGGAGGCACGATGATGCATTGCACGATGGACGACCTGGTGGCGGTGCGCGACGGGGAAGGCTCCGTCTGGGCGCGCCGGCACGTGGAGGAATGCGGGACCTGCCGCGGCGAGATGGACGCGCTGTACCAGCGGGTGGCGCAGCTCAAGGCGCTGCCGGCGCTGCGGCCGCCGCGGGACCGCTGGCAGGGCGTGCGCGACGTCATCGTCGCGGAGCGGAGCCGCCAGCGTCGGCGGTGGATGCGGGCGGGCCTCGCCCTCGCAGCGGCACTGGCAGGGCTCATGGTCGTGCGGCCCATGATGCAGCACCCGGCGCTGGCCGACGAGTTGGCGCAGGCCAAGCTGCACTCGGCGCAGCTGGAAGACTCCCTGCAGCTCTACGATGCCGACGGGCGCGTGATGAGCGGTGTCGAAGCCGATCTCACCGCGCGGCTCGAGGATCAAATCGCCGCCCTCGACGGGCAGCTGGCCCAGGCGGACGAGCGGGCGGCGCGAGAGGCGCAGCTGGTGGATTTGTGGCGGCAGCGGGTGGATCTGATGCAGCAGCTCGTGCAGGTGCGCGTCACCCGCGCCACGTACCTGGGCCTCTGACGGCCCCTGATCGAAGAGGAATCATGACTCACAAGTGGATCATCACCGCGTTGGCCGTGGCCGGGATCGTCCCGGTCGCCCTCGGTGCGCAGGAAACTCCGCGGCCGCGTAGCGCGCCCCGTGCGTTCGCGTACACCCTCTCGAGCAATCGAGCCCGGATCGGCGTGCTCGTGAACCGCGAGGCCAACGCCGAGACGGACAAGTTGGGGGCGAAGATCGACGGCGTCACCCCAGGGGGACCCGCCGACAAGGCCGGCCTCAAGGCGGGGGACATCATCACCAAGTTCAACGGCACGTCGCTCGCCGGCGCGACCGCGGAGGACGACGAGGACTCCGGTCCGGGGAGGAAGTTGATCGAGCTCGTGGGCGCCCTCGACGCGGGCGACACCGTGAAGGTGGAATACCGGCGCGGCACCGAGACGCGGACCGCGACGCTCGTGACCGACGAGCAGGGATTCACCCTGCGCGGGCAGACCCCGTCGATGGGCGAGTTCGAAATGCCCCGGATGCAGATGCCCTTCATGATGGCGCCCGAGGGGCAGGGTCTTTCGTTCATGTGCTTCGGCGACGCCTGGTGCGACCTCGATCTGGTGACGCTGAATTCGGACCTGGGCGACTACTTCGGCACGA
The DNA here is from genome assembly GCA_035311125.1 of Gemmatimonadales bacterium. Classification (GTDB taxonomy): domain Bacteria; phylum Gemmatimonadota; class Gemmatimonadetes; order Gemmatimonadales; family GWC2-71-9; genus DASTHG01. Next base: position 11,790 of record DATGDE010000080.1, on the reverse strand, counting down.
AAGAAGGCGTGCTGGTGATCAAGGCCCCGGGCGACTCGACGCTGCCCTTGAAGAGCGGCGACGTGATCCTCTCGATCGGCGGCCGCAAGCCGACCTCGCCGGCGCACGCCATGCGCATCCTGCGCTCCTACGACGCTGGGGAGTCGGTGTCGATCGAGATCATGCGGCACCAGCGGCGCCAGACGCTGTCCTGGACCGTGCCGCAGGCAGGGGAGATGCGGCGCGTGCGCCCGTCCTCGCGCCCCCGCGGCGAGCAGGGCGTCTGGCGCGTGCCGGAAGCGGCCAACGAGCGGGTGAGAGTGGCCGTGGAGCGGGAGCTGCAGAGTGCGCTGCGCGAGCAGCGGGCGTCCCAGGTCGCGCGCCAACAACGGGCAATGGAGGAGATGCAGCGGCGGATGGAGACGATACGCGCACGGCTGGCGAAGCGGATGAGCACCGTCGCGATCTGACGGAGCACGACGTCAGGGAGCACGGAGCGGGTTGCTCCGTGCTCCCTGTTTTTCTCACCGTCGCCTGGGTCCGATCAGGATGGCGTTCGTCACCAACCGAGCCGTCCCCCGCCAGAACCCCCGAAACAGCGGATCCCCGAGGAACAGCACTACCCGCCCGTCTCCCTGGTTCTCCACCACGGCCCACGCGGTACCCTTGAGAAGGCGCTCGGTATTGTCCGGCCAGGTGAAGCCCGAGAGCGTCAGCGAATCGGCCGTGAAGACCACGGGGTTGGCGCCCTTGCGCGACTGCTTCCAGAAAGTCGAGCCGTCCAGGTAGACGGGCAGCTGGTCCTGCTCGTATCCCAGCGTGAGCCAATGCGTGCGGTCGAGGGTGGCCCGGAAGATCGATCCGGGGAGCCACTCGGGCCGGTCACGGGGTGGCGCCGTGGGCGACAGGAGCGGCGGCGCGCCCGCCTGGATCGTGCTGTCGGCTTTGCCGCTGTCGGCGCCGACCGTCGCGAGGGTTGAGAAACCGACGTCCTTGTCGGCGGCGAAGTCTCCGGCGCCGCCGATGCCGATGAGCACGCCGCCCGAGCGCACCCAGTCCTTCAGCCGGGCGATGCCGCCGTCCCCCAGTTGCCGCTTCATGCGGCTGCCGGAGCCGTCGGGCACCAGGAGGACGTTGTAGTCGTGGAAGTCGTCCATGTTGCCGATGGCGCTCAGGGAGACCGGCGTGAAGGTCGCGCCCAGGTCGCGCACCAGGAAGTGCCACAGCCACCCGTAGCTCGTTTCCGAGATGCCGTCTCCCGCGGCCAGCAGGATCCGGGGCGGCGCGAGACTCGTTACCGCGTCGGAGCCGGTGCCGGTGTTGCCCGTGTCGGCGAACGCGCTCTGGACCGCGGTCACGGGCACGCCCAAGGGTGGGGCGAGGGCGCCGATGCGCTCGCCGAGCGATGCCGGGTTGCGCTGCAGACGGGCGACGAAGGTGCCACGGGGGAAGGTGCGGCCGTCGGCGACCAGCGGCTGGAGTGCCACCGCGATGTTGAACCCCTCCCGCTCGAGCGCGAGGGCGAGCCGTGCGGCGCCGAGATTGTCGTTGGGAAACACGTAGGCCGAGCGCGCCGCGGCCGGCGCCGCGGGCGCGGGGAGCGCCGTATCGGTCACCGCCTGCCCGCCCAGCGGGGCGGCATCCTCGGTCCAATAGGCCTCGACGTTGAAGGTGTAGGGCAGCGACCAGGCGGTGACGTCGTAGAAGCCGTAGTCGTCCTTGTCGGCCTCCTCGCCGCGGCGGCGATTGCGGTGGAAGCGGTCGACCTGGTCCTGGACGAACGGCCGCTCGAGCGTCGCGTCGGGCTCGAGCAGCGCCTTGGCGAGCCGGCGCTGCGGCTGCGCGAGATCCACGACGTAGCTCCCGGCGGGGAAGGTGCGCCGTCCGGCGGGGCCGCCCATGTAGGAGTGAGCGGCCGTGGCGGCGGCCGGCTGAGTGAGGCGCGTGACTTCGATGCCGTTGCGCAGCAGCAGCCCGGCGACGTGCGCCGTCATCCGGGCGTCTGTGCCAGGCACGAGCACGATCCGCTTCATGCGATCGCCCGCCGCTTCGTCCATCGCCGACTTGCGGAACGCGTAGTAGTCCTGCAGCCGCGCCTGCCGGTTGCGCGCGGCGGTCTCGAGCGTGGCCAGAGACGCGATGAAGTGGTGAGCGATGCCGTCGCGGAACGTGGTGATCGTGCCGTCGTCGCGCCGGATGTTGAATTCCGGCCCCCCGTCGGTCTCGTAGGTCATCCCGGTGGCGCCCTGGAACGTCGTCCACTCGTCCCAGTAACCCACGTAGAAGAAGTCGAAGACGCCCCGCACGAAATACTGCCAGCCGTAGCGATCGAAGGCGGCGGCGTTGCCGCGGCCGAACACCTCGAACCAGTGGGGTGACTGTGCCGGGAGATTCTGGTTCACGGCGGGCGCGACCGGCGGGAAGAAGAAGGTCTGCGTGGTCGAGTGGTGATCGACGAACACCTGCGGATGCCAGCGCAGGATGCCGTCCATCATGATGCGCGCCTCGGGCTGGCTCTGCGCCACCAGGTCGCGGTTCATGTCGAAGCGGAAATGGTTGTAGCGGCCCGTGATGCTCCAGGGCTCGCGCTGCTCGAACGCCCACGGGTCGTCGGCGCCGACCGCCACCGAGTTGTACCAGGCCGCGAACCGCTCGTGCCCGTCCGGGTTGGCGGACGGATTGAGCACCAGCACCACGTTCTTCAGGATCTGCCGGGTCAGCGAATCCTCGCCGGCCAGCATCTGGTAGGCCACCTGCAGCGCCGCTTCGAAACCCGCCGGCTCGTCGCCGTGCACCGAATACTGGAACAGGACGACGATCGGCTCCGCCGCGGCGATCGCGTTGGCGCGCGCCGCGGTCGTCTTGCGGGGATCGGTCAGCTCGGTGATGGCCGCGCGGATCTGATCGAGGCGCGCCAGGTTGCTGGAATCGGAAATGATCAGCGCCCGGTACGGCCGGTGCTCCACCGTGTAGCCCCATGTTTCGGCGCGGGCCCGGTCGGGCGCCGCGGCGAGCAGCGTGTCCAGGTAGCGCTGCATCACCGCGTACATCGTCTGCTGCTCGCCGGCGCGATACCCGGTGATCGCTTCGGGCCGGGGGACGGCGGAACGGTAGGGGCCGCGGGCGTAGAAGTCGAATTCCTGGGCGGAAAGCGCGGAGGCGCAGAGCAGCAGAGCAGGGAGCAGTCGATGCGGTCGCATAAGCCGTCGCGTGAAAGGGGTGGGCTCCATGGGGCGGGCAGAATGTATCCCCGGCGGCGGACCGCGCAACCGTAAGCATCTGATGGGGTTGAGGTAACCGCTTGACGATGCCTGAAACACGATATAACGTGGCATCGTATCTCACGTAACATCGTACGTTGCATCTCAAGCAATATCGCAGCAAGGAAGGAGCAGGCCATGAGACACGGATTCGACTGGAACGGCTTCGCCTTCGGGTTCGGACCCCGAGGCTTTGCCATGGGCATGGGACCGCGGCACCGCCGTCGCCGCCAATGGTTCGAGTCGGGCGACATGAAGTACGTCATTCTCAAGCTGCTGCGGGAAAAACCCCGGCACGGCTATGAAGTGATGAAAGAGCTGGAAGAGCAGCTGCACGGCTGCTACTCCCCCTCTCCCGGCACCGTCTATCCGACCCTGCAATGGCTCGAGGACGAGGGGCTGGTCCGCGCGCGCGAGCAGGACGGCAAGAAGGTGTACGAGATCACCGAAGCGGGGACCAAGTTCCTGGACGAGCACAAGGACGTGGTGACCGACATCTTCGACCGCGTGGCCGAGACCGTCGAGGAGGCGCTCGGCGGCTCGATGGCCGAGATCAATCAGGGCGTCGCGCGGATGATGAAGGCAGTGTACCGTCGCGGCTGGCGCGGCAGCGACGAGGCGCGCCACAAGATCGCCGAGATCCTCGCACGGGCCGCCAAGGAGGTCGAGGAGGTGCTCACATGACCGCCGACTCGATTCGCGCATCGGACGCCGAGCGCGATCAGGTGACCGGCATCCTGCAAAGCGCCGTGGCCGAGGGACGGCTGACTCCTGAGGAGGGAGGGGAACGACTCGCCGCGGTGAGCGCGGCCCGGTATCGCGACGAGTTGCGGCACCTGGTCCACGACCTGCCAGCGACCGTCGAGACGGTGAGCCTTCCTCCTGCCCTGCGAGGGGCAGGGTGGATCGGGTTCGCCGCCCGGCTGGTCCGGGGCCTCGCGTTCGGCGCTGTGTTCGTGGCCCTTGCCCTCTGGGGCTTCGGGTTCTTCCTGCCGTTCTGGATCGCTGGTGTCGTGGCGCTTGCGATCATAACGCGTGGACGCAGGGGGCGGCGCTGGCATCGGGCGGCGCACTGGCGCGCCCGGGGCTGGTATGGCGGAGCATGGCGGCTCGGGCCGTCGAGCCGGCCGTGGTAGTGTCGTCCGCGATCGAAACGCGGGCGTTGCGCAAAGTGTATCGCACCCCGCCGCCCGGCATGGCGTCACGGGGAAAGGCGGCGGGTCCGGTCGAGATCGTCGCGCTCGACGCGCTCGATCTGCAGGTGCGCTCCGGGGAGCTGTTCGGGTTGCTGGGCCCGAATGGCGCCGGCAAGACGACCACCATCGGGATTCTCACGACGCGGGTACGGGCCACTTCCGGCGCCGCGTTCGTGGCGGGTGTGGACGTGGTGACCGACGGGGTGGCGGTGAAGCAGCGCATCGGCGTCGTGCCGCAGCGCCCCAACCCGGACCGCAGCCTCACCATCCTCGAGAATCTCGTCTTCCACGCCGCCTACTTCGGAATTCCCCGTCCCGACGCTACGCGCAAGGCCACCGAGCTGCTGGGGGCGATCGGCATCGGCGACCGGGGCGGCGCGAAAGTGGATCAGCTGTCTGGCGGCCAGCAGCAGCGGCTGATGATCGCGCGGGCGCTGATTCACGATCCGGAGATCCTGTTCCTCGACGAGCCGACCGTCGGGCTCGACCCGCAGGCCCGCCTCGACCTGTGGGACCTGCTGCGCCGCATGCATGCCGAGGGACGCACGATCGTGCTGACGACGCACTACATGGAAGAGGCGGACCGGTTGTGCGAGCGCGTGGCGATCGTGGACCGGGGACGACTCCTCGCTTGCGACACGCCGCGCGCGCTCAAGGCGCGGGCGCCCGGCGGCACGTTGATCGAGCTGACGCTGGAGGGTGAGGCGACCGGCGCGATCGAGCAGGCGCGCGGCTATCCGGGCGTTCTGCGGGCGGACGCGCAGGGTCGCGTGCTCTCGGTCTACGCCGAGCGCCCCGGCGAGGTACTCGCCCAGCTGATGCGCGGTCTCGAGGGCTCCGGCCGCGCGGTGCACGACATCCATCTCGCCCCGCCGAGCCTCGAGACGCTGTTCATCTCCCTGACCGGAAGGAAGCTCGAATGAGGGCACCGGTTCCCGCGACCACCGTCTTCCGCGCGCTGCTCGCCCGCGACCTCCGCGTGGTGCGCCGCGAGATCGTCTCGTTTCTCGTCCGCACCACGCTGCAGCCCCTGTTGTTCGTGGTGGTGTTCGGATTTCTGCTCCCCAAGATGGGATTCGTGCAACGTGGCTATGGTGCTGCGCTGCTTCCCGGTATCCTCGGCATTTCGCAGGCGCTGTCCAGCCTCCAGGCCGTGGCGCTGCCGATGATCGCCGATTTCGGGTGGACCCGGGAAATCGAGGACCGGCTGCTGGCCCCGGTGCCGATCCGGCTGGTGGCGGCGGAAAAGGTCGTGGCGGGGGTGATCCAGGGCCTCGTGGCAGCGCTGTTCGTGCTGCCGGTGGCCCGTCTCATCATGGGACCGATCGAGGCCCTCAACTTCGCCCATGCGGGCACGCTGCTCGGAATCACATTGCTCGGCTCGCTGGCCTTTTCTACCCTCGGCCTGTGGATGGGAACCGGCATCCCCCCGCAGCAGATCGGACTGATGTTCGGCGTGATCGTGGCTCCCATGATCTTCCTCGGCTGCGCCTACTATCCATGGCAGGGCCTCACGCCGCTGCCGGTGCTCAAGTACGCCGTGCTCGTCAATCCACTCGTGTTCGTTGCCGAAGGGATGCGCGGGGCGCTCACCCCCGCGCTGCCGCACATGCCCTGGTGGCTGATCGTGGCGGCGCTGCTGGCCATGTCGGCGGCGCTGTGGACCATGGGGATCCGAACCTTCGAGCGCAAGGCTGTGAGCTGAGCGCGAAAGCGCTATCTTGGCGCGCGTGATCCTCGAAGCGTGCGTCGACTCGGTGGAATCGGCGATCGCCGCCCAGGTGGGAGGTGCCCACCGCATCGAGCTGTGCGAGGACCTGCTGGAGGGCGGCACCACCCCCAGCGCCGGCATGATCGAGGTGTGCCGGGAGCGGCTGAAGATCCCCATGCACGTGCTGGTCCGCCCGCGCGGCGGCGATTTCGTCTACTCCGACGTCGAAATAGAAGTGATGCAGCGGGACATCGCGCTCGCCCGCCGCCTCGGCGCGCAGGGCGTCGTATTCGGGGCGCTCCACGCCGACGGCACCGTGGACGTCGAGCGCACGCGCGCCCTGCTCGGCGTCTCCCGCCCGATGTTGGTCACCTTCCACCGCGCATTCGACTTCACTCCGGACGCGGACGCGGCGCTCGACACGCTGATCGCGCTGGGCATCGATCGCGTGCTCACCTCCGGCCAGGCGCCCTTGGCCGTGGAGGGCATCAGCACCCTCGCCCGCCTCGTGCTGCGCGCGAACGGCCGGATCGGCATCCTCGCGGGCGGCGGCCTGAGCGAGGAGAACATCGCCCGGGTGGTGCAGCAGACCGGCGTGCGGGAATTGCACGTGCGCGCCACCGCGTTGCTCGAGAGCCCGGCCTCCTACCGGCCACGCCATCTGTCGTTGCTCAAGCAGCCGCTTCCCAACGAGTTCGACCGCGCGGTCACCGATCCGGAGCGCATCCGCCGCATTTCGGGCATCCTCGAGAAGGTCCATCAGGCGCGCGGCTGATGGAGCGGGCGTCGCCGCTGTGGCGCTCGATCCCCGAGCTCGTGAGCGCGCGCGTCGCGTCGCATGGCGCCCGCGAGCTGCTGCGGTTCGAAGGCCGCCGAACATCCGTCGCCGACGTCCATGACCGGTCGGCGCGCCTTGCCGCTGTGCTGCGCTCGCTCCAGGTGCGCCGCGGCGACCGGGTCGCGTTGCTCCTGCCCAACGGCATCGAATTCCCGGTGGCCTGGCTCGCGGTGGTGCAGGCGGGCGCGATCGTCGTGCCGGTGAGCACGAAGCTGCGCGAGACGGACCGGCTCCACATTCTGCGCGACTCGGGCGCCTCGCTCGCCGTCGCCAGCGCCGAGTACGCGCCGGCGTTGGCGGCCGACCGCGACCGCTGCCCCGCGCTGCGCGAGGTCGTGGTGCTCGGTCCGCCAGGGGCGCACGACGGCACGGCTTTGGAGCGCGCTCTGGCAGCGGCGTCACCGCTCGCGGCCGACCCGGCAGATCCCGACGACATCGTCACGATCCAGTACACGTCCGGCACGACCGGCCTGCCCAAGGGGTGCTCGCTCACCCACGCTTACTGGCTCGAGCTGGGTGACCGCATGTGGCACGCTGCCACCTGGGCGAGCGAGGATGTAGCGCTCACCGCCCAGCCTTTCTATTACATGGACCCGGTATGGAACCTGGTCTTGTGTCTCCTCGCCGGGATCCCGCTCGTGATCCTCCCGCGCTTCTCGGCTTCGACGTTCTGGCGGTCGGTGCGCGATCAGGACGTGACATTCTTCTATTGCCTCGGAACGATGCCGACCTTGCTGCTCAAGCAGCCTGCGGATCCGGCCGTGGACCGCGGGCACCGCGTGCGCTTCGTACTGTGCTCCGGGATTCCGCCACAGCTTCACGCGGTGATCGAGGAGCGCTGGGGCTGCCCCTGGCGCGAGACCTACGGCACGACCGAGCTGGGCGTCGTGACGCTGGCGCCTCTGGACGATCGCGCCGGGGTGGGCTCGGGTGACCTGGGCCCGGTCGTCCCCGGCAAGGAGATCCGGATCGCGGACACGCACGGCGCCGACGTCCTCGACGACAGCGTGGGGGAACTGCTGGTCCGCGGCCGCGGCCTCATGTCGGGCTACTGGAGCCAGCCGGAGGCGACCGCCGTCTGGCGGCGCGGCGGGTGGGCCCACACGGGTGACCTGGTGCGACGCGATGCGGCGGGCCGCCTGCGACTGGTCGGCCGGCTCAAGGACATGATCCGGCGTGGCGGCGAGAACGTGTCCGCGGTCGAAGTCGAAACGGTGTTGTGCGAGCATCCCGGGGTCCGGGCGGCGGCCTGCATCCCGGTGCCCGACGCGTTGCGGGGTGAGGAGGTCAAGGCGTTCGTGCAGCTCGTGCCGGGGGAGTCACCGGCAACGCTGCCCCCACCGGCGTTGCTGGCGCACGTTCGCGCGCGGCTCGCCGATTTCAAGGTGCCACGCTACGTCGAGTACGTGGATGAGCTGCCCCTGACGCCGTCGGAGCGGGTGGCGAAGCACGAGCTGCTGGCGCGGAAGACCGACCAGCGTCAGGGCGCATGGGACGCGAACGCCGAGGCGTGGGGATGAGCGCGATGAGCGGAGACATCCGGCTGGAGCGGCGCGACGCCGTCTGGATCGCGACCCTGTCGCGCCCGGAGGTTCGCAACGCATTCAGAGACGCGACGATCAGCCGGCTGCTCGATCTCCTCGCGGAGGCGGCCACAGCGCCGGCGCTGCGAGTGCTCATTCTGACGGGGGCAGGTTCCGCCTTCTCTTCCGGACGCGATGTGCGGGAGCTGGCGGCTGCCAGCTCGGGAGATCCTGGCGCCGAGCGACCCTCGATCGATCGCCTGCAGGCGCTCACCCGCGAGGTGGTCGAGCATCCCCGGATCGTGTGCGCGGCGGTCAACGGTCCAGCGGTGGGCATGGGAGCGGAGCTGGCGGTAGCGTGCGACGTGCGTTTCGCCGCCGACACGGCGACGTTCTCCTTCCCCGAAGCGCAGCGGGGGGTCTTCTTCACCGGCGGTGTGCTGCACTTGCTGCCCAGGCTGGTCGGGGCCGGGCGGGCCGCGCACTGGCTGTTGTCCGGAGCCACGGTGAGTGCCGGGGAGGCGCTGGCGGCCGGCCTGGTGACGCGCACGGTTCCGGCGCAGCGCCTGCTCGAGGAAATGCTGGCCTTCGCCGACATGGTCTCCGCGGCGGCGCCGCAGTCGATCAGCCTCCTCAAGCAGGCGCTGCGCCGCACCCCCGACCTCGATCTCGGCGAGATGCTCGCGCTGGAGGCGGACGGCGCCGTGACCTGTCTCGCCGGCGAGGAGGCGAGGAATCGGTTGCGGGCCTTCCTGCAGCGCAGACCCCCCGCCTGACAGCGCGGGGGGCCGGAAACGACGGAGAAACGACGAAAGAGCCGGCGGCTACGGGTATTTCAGGGCGCACCCGCCGGAGCCCGCATCCACCCAGTTGCGCTGAATGAGGAAGTCCTTGCCGCCCAGATTCATGTTGGCGGTCGAGCCGTTGCTGGTCGTGTACGTGGTGCCGAAGGTCCAGGCGCACTTGTCCGCGTTCTCATAGCCGCGCCGGTCGTACCAGGCGTTGAGATCGGGATCGGTCGCTGCCTCCTCGGTCTCGTGCGCGAGGGTGTTCACCTCGGCGTCCGCCGCGAAATCGCCGTTGGGCGAACCGCTGAGTGCGGTGCAGCCGCTCACGAAGTCGGCGTCGTATGGTTGCGCTGCGTACTTCACGTCCCGGCCGTTCGACGTGAAGTGGCCGTGGTAGGCGCAGTACTGCGACCCGAACCCGCCCCCCAGGTTGACGCCCGAGCCGGTGAACACGAGGTACACGGTCGAAGCGTCGTACGGCAACCCGTTCGAGAACGCCTGAACCACCTCGGCCTGGATGGCGGCGTCGCTCGGCGTCGCACCCGGGCTCGAGTTGTCGGCCCAGAACGCCGTGTACGCGACGCTGTTGCTCACGTGCACGGCACTGCCGTCGTAGTAGGTCGTGTTGATGTTGAAGTAGGGCGAGCCGCCCAGGCTCCGCAGGAAGAGCCCCACGAGTGAGCCGTCGCCGCCGCCCGTTCCCGTCGTCCCCGGCAACGGTCCGCCATTGTAGATCCGGCTGGTGCCCCAGTAGATCGCCGCGACCTTCGGGGTGGCGAGAATGGGCCCGCCGTGATAGGAGATGCCGGTGTTGTTGACTTTGGCGCCGCCGCTGGGCCGCGCTCGGTCCAGGCCCAGCGCCACGGCACGGGTCGGCATCACGTGGATCTGCCCGGGGCTGTTCGCCACGTCGAGGAACGACGGCACGGCCGGCTGTGTGATCGGACTGCTGGAATCGCTGCACGCCACGGCGAGCAGCGCGCCGCCCATGACGGCCAGGGTGACGCGGAGCCTCATGCGCTTGTCCTCCATCAGTGAGAGGGAACAGACCGCCGCCGATCTGCGGATGAGCCCCGCCGGCAAGGAGGCAGGGGCGTGACAGATCGGCGGCGCGTGGCTACCATGCCACGGACCTCGCCAGCTACGCAGGATACATGCCCACACGCAGAGAGGCGATTGCACAGCTGCTCGCGGCCGGCCTGGCCGTGCCCGCGCTCCGCACCCGGAACGCCCTCCGGGCCGTCGGGGACCCGCCGCTCGCCTTGCCGACGCCGGCCCAGGAAGCCTGGCAGGACCTGGAGCTCGGGATGTTCGTCCACTTTGCCCCCAACACGTGGCAGGACAAGGAGTACGACGACCTGTCGAGCGCCCCGTCCGACATCATGGCGGCGGTGGACGCAGCCCAATGGGCCGATACGGCACTCGCCCTCGGCGCCCGCTACATCGTGCTCGTCGCCAAACACACGGGGGGGTTCTGCCTGTGGCAGACCGAGACCACCGATTACAGCATCCGCAGCACTCCGTGGCGCGGAGGCCACGGTGACGTAATGGCGGATCTCGCGACAGTGTGCGCGCAGCGCGGGCTAAGGCTCGGCGTTTACCTCTCGCCGCGGGACGACCGGCACGGGGCAGGACTGTCGGGCCGCTGCGCCACCCCCGACGCCCAGGCCGCCTATGACGAGCTGTATCGCCGGCAACTGACCGAGCTGCTGACCCGGTACGGACCGATCACGGAGCTGTGGCTCGACGGCTCCAGCGTGGTGCCGACCGGCGACCTCGTGACACGCCACGCCCCGAACGCGATGGTCTTCCAGGGTCCCCAGGCCACCATCCGCTGGGTCGGGAACGAGGACGGCTTCGCTCCCTATCCGTGCTGGAACTCCATCGCGGCCACCGACGCCCGAACGGGGATCGCCACGGCGCTCCATGGCGACCCCTCCGGCGACGCCTGGATGCCGGTCGAGGTGGACGTCTCGATCCGGAGGCCCAACTGGTTCTGGAGCACGACGAACGAGACGCACCTCGTCTCGCTGGACGATCTAGTCGAGATCTATTACCGCTCGGTCGGGCGCGGCGCGCAGCTCCTGCTGAACCTCCCTCCCGACCGCTCCGGCCGCATTCCCGAAGCGGACGCCACCCGTGCGAAGCAGTTCGGCGACGAGATCCGGCGGCGTTTCGGGACGCCCGCCGGAGAGACGGGGGGCTCGGGGACGAGCATGGTGCTCACCTTCGAGCGGCCCACTCGCGTGGATCACGTGATCCTGCAGGAATCACTGAGCCGGGGCGAGCGGATTCGCGGCTGGAAGCTGGATGGGTACGCCTGGGACCACTGGTATCCTCTCGGCGAGGGAACGGCCATCGGGCACAAGCGGATCGTCCCGGTGAGGCCCGATGGGTATACCATGTTGCGTCTCACCGTGACCCGGAGTGCCGGCGAGGCGGTACTGCGCCGCTTCGCGGCCTACAACGCCGGCGCGGCGGCGCCGCGCACCTGG
>DATGDE010000079.1:0-6429 GCA_035311125.1 Gemmatimonadales bacterium | reverse complement strand
CGCCTCCACCGCCTTGCCGACAGTCATCGTCACGTCGGTGAGAAACGCGGCGAATTCATCGGGCGTCGGCGCACGCTCGACCGGAGCGCCCGCCGCAGCGGGGCGCGGCTCGGCGCCGAGCAGCGTCCTGGCGATGTCGGGGTTGAGCGGCGTGTCGTTCACCGCCTGATAGGCGACGAGACGGTTGAGCACGCCCATCAGCTCCCGCACGTTCGCGAACCCGGCTGCCGCCACCGTTTCCAGCACGCCCGGCTGGAATTCCGCCCCGCGCTCCTCGGCCTTGCGCCGCAGGATGGCGACCCGGGTCTCGTAGTCGGGCGCGCCGATGTCCACGACCAGCCCGCCCGAAAACCGCGAGATCAACCGCTCGTCGATGTTCTCGATCTCGACCGGCGGCCGGTCGCTGGTGAGCACGATCTGGCGCCCGGCGGTCTGCAGCGCCTCGGAGAGCCGCAGCAGCTCGGCCTGCATCTCGCGCCGGTTGGTGAGAAACTGCACGTCGTCGATGAGCAGCACGTCCACCGTCTGGAACCGCCGCCGGAACGCATCTCCCTGGCCGGCGGCGATGGCGGCGTGCAGCGCTTCCACGAACTCGTCGAGGGTCAGGTATTCGACTCCGAGGGTCGGCACGAGCCGCTTGGCGCTGGCGCCGATCGCCATCAGCAGGTGCGTCTTCCCGAGCCCCGAGCCGCTGTAGATGAACAGCGGGTTGTACGCCGACCCCGGGCTCTCCGCGACGGTGCGCGCCGCGGTCACGGCGAGGCGGTTGGCCGCGCCCACCACGAAGGTCTCGAAGGTGAACTTCGGGTTGAGCGAGGTCGTCACGCGGGGGCTCCCTGGGCCAGACGGCGCAGCACAAGCTCGGTGATCGACTTCAGGGTCTCGAAGACGCCGTTGCCGTGCAGCGCGTCGGCGGGGAAGCTCGGGACGCCGCGGAAGTTGAGGGCGTCGTCGAGCTCGATGGGCTGGAGAATCAGCTCGCGCGGCAGATCCTGCTTGTTGTACTGCAGCACGAGCGGCATGGTGCGGATGTCCACGGCGTGATCGAGCAGGTTGGCCTGCAGGTTCTGCAGGCTCTCGAGGTTCTCGTCGAGCTGCCGCGCCTGGCTATCCCCCACGAACACGACGCCGTCGGCGCCCTGGAGCACGAGGCGGCGCGTGGCGTTGTAGTACACCTGGCCCGGGACCGTGTACAGCTGGAACCGCGTGGTGAACCCCGAGATCTGCCCCAGGTCGATCGGCAGGAAGTCGAAGAACAGCGTGCGGTCGGTCTGGGTCGCGAGCGAGACCATGCGGCCACGGCGCGAATCGGGCACACGACCGTAGATGTAATGCAGGTTGGTCGTCTTGCCGGACCGGCCGGGGCCGTAGTAGACGATCTTGCAGGTGATTTCTCGCGTAGTGAAGTTGACCAGGGACACGGCCCGCTATCTCCCGAAGAGCGCGTTGAGGCTCTCTGTGAGCTCCCGTTCGAAATCGGCCGCCAGCACGCTCTTGGTGGCGCCGGCCTTCGGGCTCGCGGCACGCAAATCGGCCACGAGGTGCTCAAAGAATAACTGCACCAAGCCGAGCGACGAAACTTCGAGATCGTAGACGACGAGGGCCACCAGCGGTCCCCGGTCGGTGACGAAGCCGCTCAGGAAGATGCCGTGCTGCCGGCCCTGGTGGTTGAGCACGGAGAACGGCGGCCGACCGAGCAGACGCGCGATCTCGGCCGTCGACGCCATGATCGCCGCGCCCAGCGCCGAGGCTCCCATCACGTCGAGTGCCCGCGAGAAGCCCGACTGCGCCAGGACCTGCCCCGCCGGCGTCATCAGCAACACGAGGCGCGCCCCCGCCTCGGCGACGTAGGTGGTGAGCGGCTCGAGCGTCCACATCTCCACCGCGCGAACCGTGCTCATCCGGCGCTCTCCGCCACCCGCAACAGCTCCAGCCGCACCAGGCCGACGTTCACTTCGGGCTCCGTGACCGCGACGACGAGCATGGCGTCGCCCACCGGCACCGCCAGCAGCGAGCCCTGATCGCACTGCAGGTGCCAGAACTGGCACGAGCCCAATCCGGCCGTGCCCATGGCACGCTGCAGCCGCACGGTCACGCTCGCGGCCAGCGCCGCCACCGCACCGCCCTTGACCCCCTCCATCAACTGCTCGGCGACGACGAGCCCGTCGGGCCGCGCCACGAGCATCGCGCCCCGGACCCCGCGCACGCGCGTCACGGCATCGAGCGCGCTGTCGAACGCCGAGCCGCCGCTCACCGCTGCCGCTCCAGCCACGCGCGCGCCGCCTGCGCCGCGCGCTGCGCCAGGAGTCCCAACCGGCCCAGCGGCACGGAGCGGTCCCGCAACATCAGGAGCAGCGATGCCGCCGTCGGCTGCGCCACGTAGACGTGCCCGCCCTGCCCTTCGGCCGAGAGACCGCGCCAGCCGCCCAGCTCGAGCAGCCGTGCCGTGCGCCCCGCTTCCTGCGACACGCCGGCCAGGTAGGCCGCGACCCGGTCGGTGACGTCCGCGCCCTCGCGCGTCTTGAGCGCACCGCCGAGCACGAGACCGGCGGCGTCGAGCAACAGCAGGCCCTCCTCCGCTCCCTCGAGACCGGCGAAGATGCGCTCGTCGGGGACCGGCGGGACGATGTCCTCCGGCGACTCGACCGGGAGCGGCTCGGCGTCCGCCGGGACGGATGCGGGCTCCGGCTCGAACCGTTCGGCCGGCGCGCCCGCCGCCGGCTGCTCTCCTCCGCGGATCACCGCGAACGCCTGTGCGATGCTGCCGTCGTCCGGGGCGATGCGGGCCGCCGACTGCAGGTGCGCCTCGGCCTGCGCCAGGTCACCGATCTTGAAGTAGAGGAACGCGAGGCCCTTCAGCGCTCCGGTATGCTGCGGCGCGATCCGCAGCGTCATATCCCACTCGTCGAACGCGCGCTCGTAGTCGTGCCGGTCGGCGAGGATCCTTGCGTAGAGGTCGTGGCCGTCGGCCAGATGGGGGTGCCGCTCCAGTCCGTGCACCGCCACGCGCGTGGCGGCCTCGAACTGGCGCTTCTGGCGCAGCAGCTCTCCGAGGCGCAGGAACACGAGACTCTGCGGGTCGCGCGCCAGCTCGGTCGACAGAATCCTGATGTCGTCAGGCATTCGTGTGCGCTCCACCTAACAGCTGCGCGGCAGACCGGGCCGCGTGCACCTCGGCTTGCTGCGCCGATTCGGCAGGATCATTGGCCGCCAGCCGCTCCCACTCCTGCCACTGCTCCACGGCCTCCCCGAACCGCCCCAACTGCACGAGCGCGAACCCCAGCAGACGGTATGCCGCGACCGCGAGCGGGTCGAGCCGCTGGGCGCGCCGCAGCTCGTCGACGGCCAGGGTGGCGCGCCCGGCGGCCAGCTGGATCCGGCCCAGCAGCAGGTGCACCGCCGGGTCGTGGGGGTACGCCGCGGCTGCCTGCTCGGCGGCCGCGCGCGCACCGTCCAGGTCGTGGCGGGCGAGGGCATTCTCGGCGGCCGCCACGAGCGCGGCCGCGTCCGGATGGCCATGCTTGCCGCGCGGCGTCGTTCCGGGATCGAGCAGCACGATCAGTCCCGCGCTCTCGAGCCCGAACAGCGTCTTCGCGATGTCGAAGTCCGAGCGGCCCAGCGCGGCGGCGATGGCGCGCAGGTCCCGGTTCCCGTCGATCAACGCCAGCACCTCCCACTCCGGCGGCAACAGGTCCAGGGTGGCGCCGTCGGTGGTGGGAACGTAGGCCGGGATCACGCCGAGATGGGGCACGCGCTTCTCGATGCGGGTCCACTCGTCGATACGTCGCGCCCCCTCCATGAGCAGGGCTTCGGTCGAGATCTTGAAAGGGGCTTCCGCGGTCACGTCGGTGAGCGGGCCCTCGGTGAACGAGAAGTAGCCCTCGCGCCAACCCATCACCTCGAAGACGACCTCCTCGACCTGGAAGCGGACCTGGCGCTGCAGCTCGCGCGGCGTGATGGCGCCGAGCGCGACGAGGATCTCGCCCAGGCGGCGGGGATCGCCCTGCCGGGTCTGCATGTCGCGGGCGCGCTCCAGGTCCGCATCGGTGATCTTGCCGCTGCGCAGCAGCAGTCCCCCCAGCGGATGCGGGTTGCTGCGGATCTCGGCATAGATGACGGCGCCGTCGTCGAAGTAGACCGTGCCGGCGTTGTGCCGCAGCTCGGAGGTGACGCGCAGCACGCCCGTCTTCCGGCTGAGGTCGAGCAGCTGGAAGACGTCGTGGATGCCGAGCTCGCGGAGCGGGCCTTCGATCGCCATGCCGCGTCAGGCCGCGTCGGAGGTGAAGATGTGCTGCAGGTCGACGGCGGTCCGCGCGTGCATCCGGGCGCGCTGGGCGTACGGCCCCGACGGATCGAGGCGCGTGACCTGTTCCCAGTGGTGCACCGCCTCCCGGTAGCGACGCAGGCGGGCCAGGACCACGCCCTCGTGAAACAGCGCTGCCACGTGCTCGGGGTCGAACTTCAGCACGCGCCGGAACGCCTCGAGCGCGGCTGGAAGCCGCTTGTCCTCGAGCAGGGCGCGGCCGAGCAGGATGAGCGCGTCGAGATCATACGGATCCTGCTCCAGCAGATCGGCGAGCCGGGCGATCGCGGGGCGCAGCCGTCCCTGGCGGCGCTGCAGGTCGGCCAGGGCGAGCGCGGCCTCGTGATAGGTGGGCAGGACGTCGAGGGCGTGCTCGTAGGCGCGCTGCGCTTCGGTCCATTCGTCGCGCAGCTCGTGCATCCGGCCGAGGTCCACCCACACCGCGACGAAGCCCTGATCCAGGTCCAGGGCGGCGCGATACGCGGCCAGCGCCCCGCCGCGATCGCCGACCTTGGCGAGCACGTCGCCCTGCAGCTTGCGCAGGTCGGCGCGGGCTGGAGCGCGGCTCTGCGCCTCCTGCAGCGCGGTGAGCGCGGCGGCCGCGTCGCCCTCGGCGGCACGGGCCTGTGCCGCCACCACCAGCGGCTCGACCTGCCCCGGCGCCAGGGCGAGCAGCTGCTCGGCCGGCGCCGCCGCCTCCGCGGCGCGGCCCAGCGCGAGCAACGCCTTGATCTCTCCGAGCCGGGCCTCGACATGGTCGGGGCTGAGCGCGAGGACTTCCCGGTAGCGCTCCAGCGCCTCGCCGTGCAGGCCGCGCTTGGCGTACAGGTCGGCGATGAGCGTCGTGGCTTCGATGGGGTCGGCGCCGCGCTGGATGCCGCGCATGGCCTCCGCCGACGCCAGATCGAACAAGCCCTTGCTCACGTAGTCGCGCGCCAGCGCCAGCAGGTCGTCCCGTTGCCGCTCGGCGGCCGTGGCCGGCTCCGGCGGCGCGAGCTCCTGGAAGATGTTGTCGAGCAGCCGCTGATCGAAGGTGAACTCCGCGCCGAGCGACTCCGCGGTGACGTCGGCCGAGATCTGCGGCACGACGCCGATGTTGGCGTCCTCGTACTGGAGATCGATCGTCAGGGCGAACTTCTGCGCGACGTAGTAGGGATCCAGCTCCAGGGCCCGCTTGGTGGCGCGGAGGGCGCCGTCGAAATCGCCCAGGTTGGAGAGCGTGAAGCTGAGGTTGTAGTGCGCTCCCGCGTGGCGCGCATCCGCCTCCACGGCGCGCGCGAATGCGTTGCGCGCGTCGGCGAAGCGCTTGAGTTCGACCAGGACCAGCCCCACGCCGTTCCAGGCCGAGGCGTTCTTCGGCTCGTCGCTGAGCACCTGGCGGTAGGCTTCCAGCGCCAGCTGCAGCCGGCGGATGTGGAGCAGCAGCAGCGCGAGGTTGAGCCGCGCGGCCGCGAACGTGGACTGCTGACGCAGCGCCTCGCGGAACGCCTCGATGGCCTCCTCGGTGCCGCCCTGGTGCGCCAGCGCGACGCCGATGTTGTTCCAGGCCAGGGCGTACTTCGCGTCGATCTCCGCGGCGCGCCGGTAGGAGGCGAGCGCCTCGTCCACGCGACCGGCCTGATGCAGCACCACGCCGTGCTCGTTCCACAGCTTGGGCGAGTCGGGGACTTCGTGGATCAGCGTCTCGTACAGCTCCAGCGCCGTGTCGAAGTCGCGGCGCAGCAGATGCACCTCGGCCATGGCCTGGAGCGCCAGGCGCCGATCCTCGCCGCGCTCCAGCGCCAGCCGGTACTCGCGCAGCGCCTCCGCGTAGTAGCCCTTCTGGCGGAAGGCGAGTCCGAGGTTGAAGTGCGCCAGCTCGCGCCCCTCCACGACCTCCATCTCCAGCGCCTCGCGCACGAGGTAGGGCTGGCTGAGCCGCTCGTTGCTCTTGAGACGCTCGATCGAGAGGTTGGCCTGCGCCCGGGCGAGCGGCGGGTTCAGCTCGATGGCGCGCTTCGAGGCGGCGCGCGCTTCCTGGTGCCGCCCCGAGTCGCCCAGGACGAACGCCATGAGGTAGTGGGCGCTCGCGTTGTCGGGGTTGAGCTCTACGGCGCGCTGCAGCGCGGCGAGCGCAGCCTCGTTCA
>DATGDE010000078.1:0-3866 GCA_035311125.1 Gemmatimonadales bacterium | reverse complement strand
GGTAGGCGTCCTCTTCGGTGCGCACCAGCTGGTTCGAAACGTTGCGAACGCGGATGAAATTCGTGTGGAAGAACGTGCGGTTGAACTGGGCGTCCGCCCCGCGCCGGACCTCCTGGATGTCGCCGTCCACCAGGGCGAGGTACAAATCGGTCTGACCCGGGGTATATCCCATGTGCCCGCTGTCGGCCGTGATGATGCGGCGGCGGTCGGCATCGCCCAGATCGTATATCGTCACGTCACGCAGCCGGTTGGTGGCCTGGTCGATCAGGGCCGCCCGCAGGAAGAACTGGCCCGGGACGACCTCGTTGATCACCTGCTCCTTCAAGGCGAGGGACGGCTTCTTGCGCTGGATGTCCACCAACAGCGTTCGGAGACGGTGATTCGAGCGCGGCAGCACCTGATCGTTCCACAGGAACGCGAGGATCGCCACCACCGCGCCCCAGAGCAGCACCGGTCGCGCGATGCGGCCGACGCTGATGCCGTTCGCCGTCATGGCCGTGACCTCGCTGTCGGCGGCCAGGCGGCTCATCGTGTGCAGCACGGCCACCAGCACGGCCATCGGCAACGTCATCGCGACGATGAACGGCACGCTCAGTACGAACACTTCCACGATCACGCTCGTGGGCAATCCCTTCCCGACGAGATTGCCGATCTGCTTGGCGATCTGGTTGAGCAGCATCAGCGCGGTGAGCGCCGACAGCGCGAAGCCAAGTGGTGCGATGTGCTGACGCACCAGATACCGGGAGAGGATGCGCACGGGCGGTCCGGCCATTATATTCGGAACTCCAAGCGGCTACAAGGGATGCGACCTCCCGCCTCGCTCGTTTTTGTCCTTCTCACGCTGCTGGTACCCCAGGTTCGGGCTCAAGGCCCCGGCGCCGACAGCGCGCGTGGACCGGCGTTCCGCGTGGCGTATCGCCCCGAGCCTCTGGGGCCGGTGCGCGTGGCGGCGCTCGGCGCCGGTGGACGCCTCGGGACACGGGTCCCGCCCGCCCTCGTGGCCGCCGCGTGGGCGGACCGCGTTCGCGCAGCCCTGCCGTCCGGCGGGCTCGCCCTGGCCGGCGCCGCCCCCGACACGGGGATCGGCCTCTCGGCGCTGGCACGGCTCTCGCCCGGGCAGGAGCCCACCGAGCCGCGGGTCTTCCAGTCCGCGGGCGCCACCGGCGCGCTCGGTCAGTTCGCCGCGCTGGGAATGGACCTGAGCCTGCGGTTCGAGGTGAAGGCCGACCAGTTCCGCAACCTGCGCTGCAATGCGCTGGAGCGGCAGCAGGCCATCTCAGGATGCCGCGCCGCATTTCCCTCCATCACGCCCAATCCGCAGTACGCGATCCGCTCCGGCGGGGTGGTCGGGCAGCGGCTCCACGTCAACGTGGATTTCGACAGCCAGCGCGAGTTCGACGCCAACAACAACCTGCAGGTGTGGTACGAGGGACTCGAAGACGAGATCCTGCGTCGCGTGGAAGCCGGCAACGTGTCCTTCCAGGTTCCCGCGTCCCGGTTCATCAGCGCGGCTATCCCGGCGAACAACTTCGGGGTGCAGGCGGTCTCGCAGATCGGACCGCTGGAAGTGCGCGGCATCTACGCGCAACAGAAGGGCAACGTGGTGCGCGACCGGACCTTCAACATCGGCGAGGCCACGACCCAGCCCATCGACCGGCAGTTCCGCGACCTCGACTACGAGCAGGGGCGTTTCTTCTTCGTGGTCGACCCCGCGGCGATACCGGGATACCCGGCGGTCGACATCCTCAACATCGTGCCGGCCGCGCTCCCCGACTCGCTGCGGGTGTCGAGCCTGCAGGTGTATCGCGTTCGGGCGCTCAGCACCGGCACCAACCAGAACATCGGCGGCATCCACGCCGTGGCCTGCGGCCCCGGGACCGCCGCCGTCGATTGCTCGGGCGAGCGGGCCGGGCCGTTCGACTGGGAACTGCTGGTGGCGGGGAAGGACTACTACGTGGATCCGAGCGGGACCTGGGTCGCCCTCGCGAGCCGCCTTGATCCCAACGACTACCTGGCGGTCTCCTACGTCCCGCAGGGTCAGACGACCCCCTGCGGGCCGGCGAGTCGCTGCGTGGGCACCTACCCGGTGGCCCGCAACGCCGACACCACGGTGGTGGACACGCTGCGGCTGGTCTACGACCCGCGCCCCGGGGTCACCGCGGCCTCTTCGTCGTTCCGCTTCGAGATCCGCTCCGCCTACCGGCTGGGCGGCCAGGATCTGGCGCGCAACAGCGTGACGCTCGACCTCGCCATCAACCAGCGCCAACGTCCCGACGGCTCGAGCGACACCTATCTCGACATCCTCGGCCTCGCCCTCGCCAACGACCCGACCAAACTGGACGAGTACAATCGCCTCTTCCCGCGCGACCGCGACCCCCAGCAGGGTGCGCCGCTGCGGGACTACTACGTCGTGTTCCCGCACCTGCGGCCGTTCGCCGATTCGACGAAGCTGGTCGCGGCCGAGCGCAACGACTCGCTGTATCGCACGCCGCGGCTGTCACTCGCCCAGCAGGGGCCGCCTTCGGTCTTCACGCTCACGCTCCACGGCGACGCTTCGGCGGCCGCCGACCGCGGTACCCTGTCGCTCTCGAGCTTCCAGATCCGCGAGGGCAGCGAGAAGCTCTACCTCGGCAACCGGCTGTTGCAGCGCGACCAGGACTACACCATCGACTACACGGTCGGCCTCGTCACGTTCAAGAATCCCGATTCGCTCTTCACCGGCGGTCAGTCGGTGGTGCGCGCACAGTTCGAGGAGCGGGCCTCGTTCACGGTCGCCCCCACCTCGATCTACGGCCTGGCGACCACGTACGACCTGGGCGAGGTGGGGCAGGTCCATCTGACCGGACTCTTCCAGAAGGAGCAGACGATCTTCACCCGCCCGCAGCTGGGCTTCGAGCCGGCGTCCGGCTTCATCGGCGGCCTGAGCGCCAACCTCCGCTTTCAGCCGCAGTGGATCACCCGCGCCGTGAACCTCATTCCCGGCGCCAAGAGCGATGCCCCGTCGTTCCTCACGGTGTCGGGCGAAGTCGCCCTGTCCCAGCCCCGTCCCAACCCCCTCGGCCAGGCCTACCTCGAGGAGTTCGAAGCCCAGTCCGGCCGCTTCATCTCCCTGGACGAGAACGCCTGGCACTGGGGCAGCGTCCCCTCGTCCAGCCGCGGCGCCACGGCGTTCGGGATTTCAGCCGCCGGCTTCGACACCCTGGACGCCGTGCCGCTGACGTGGCAGGCACTGCCGCTCGCCGACTCCAGCGGACGCGTCGCGCAGTTCCTGGCCACGCAGATCGACCCGACCATCGTGCTGACCGGCCAGGTGCAGTCGGCGGAGCCCGTGCTCTGGCTGATGCTCAAGCCGGACACCATGATGGGCCTGGCCGATTCGCGCACCGGCAACCCGAACTGGCGCCGTCCCGGCTCGGGCAACAACGCCCGGCCGACCACCCGCTGGCGCTCCATTACCCAGACGTTGTCGTCCACCGGGCTCGACCTGTCGCGCGTCGAGTACCTCGAATTCTGGGTGTGGGAAGACAACCTGCGGACCGCGAAGGCCAACCGGGCGGCGATCCTGCTCGACTTCGGCTCCACCTTCGAGGACGCGCTCGCGTTCGTGCCCGAAACGCTGAAGGTGAGCCCCACCGGCGACACCACGTATTCCGGCGTCCGGGTCGCCGGACGGGGCCGCCTCGACAGCGAGCGGGACCCCGTGACCCACTCCTGGAGCGCCTCGGTCAACGACGAGGGCATTCTGAGCGACCGGGTGGTGGACGGCATCTTCGACGCCTCCGCCGACACGATGATCGATACCTTGCCGCTGTGCAGCGCGACCGTGAACGGGCAGATCGTGAGCCGCTTCTTCGGGGACCCGCGCT
>DATGDE010000077.1:0-2175 GCA_035311125.1 Gemmatimonadales bacterium | reverse complement strand
GGCAGCTCGACGATGCGATCCTCCAGGCCCGTTTCGACGACAACGTGCACGTCATCGTGCTGCGGGGCAACGGCGACAAGTTCTTCTCGGCCGGCGCCAACATCAGCTACCTGAACAGCATCACACCGCGCTACAAGTACTTCTTCTGCCTCCACGCCAACGAGACGCTGAACCGCCTCGAGCACACCCCCAAGCTCACGATCGCCGCGCTCAACGGTCACACGGTGGGCGGGGGACTCGAAATCGCCATGGCGTGCGACATTCGGCTGGCCCGGGAGAACGCGGGCAAAATCGGCCTGCCCGAGGTGAGCCTCGGCGTGCTTCCGGGGACCGGCGGCACGCAGCGCCTCGCCCGGCTCGTCGGCAAGTCCAAGGCGATCGAGATGATGGTCAAGGGCGAGACGTTCCAGATGGACTCAGGCCGCGAAATGGGACTGGTCAACGAGGTGTTCCCCTCGAAGGATTTCTGGAACATGGTGTTGCTCTACGCCAGGCAGTTCTGCCCGCCCAACAAGGCGTCCAAGGCCGTGGGCCTGATCAAGCGCTCGGTGCAATCGGGCGCCGAAGTCCCCTTCGAGTCCGGCCTCGCGATCGAGCGGGAGCTGCAGCAGCAGCTGTTCCAGAGCGAGGATGCCAAGGAAGGCATCGCCGCCTACACCGAGAAGCGGATGGCGGAGTTCAAGGGCCGGTGAAGACCGACCTGTTCATCAACAACGAGTGGCGCCCGGCCATCTCCGGCAAACGTTTCCCGGTGGAGAACCCCGCCACCGAGGAAGTGATCGCCGAGGTCGCCCTGGGTGACGCCGCCGACATCGACAACGCCGTGGGCGCGGCGCGGGCGTGCTTCGATTCCGACGCCTGGCGGGGTCTCTCGGCGCGTAAACGCGGCCGGCTGCTCACCCGGGCGGCCGACCTGCTCGAGGCGCGGCTGGACGAGATCGCCCGGCTCGAGACGGCGCACAACGGCAAGACCCTGTTCGAGTCGAAGATCGAGCTCACCATGACGGTCAACACGCTGCGCTACTACGGCGGCTGGGCCGACAAGATCACGGGTGACACGCTGCCGGTGGACGGGCCGTTCTTCTGCTACACGTTGCGCGAGCCGGTGGGCGTGGTGGGCGCCATCGTGCCGTGGAACTTCCCCCTCAACATCGCGAGCTGGAAGTTCGCACCGTCGCTCGCGGCCGGATGCACCGTGGTGCTGAAGCCGGCGTCGGAAACGCCGCTCACGGCGCTGGCCATGGCGGAGCTGATGCTCGAGGCGGGATTCCCTCCGGGAGCGTTCAACGTCGTCCCCGGCGGCGGCTCCACGGCGGGGGCGGCGCTGGTGCGCCATCCCGACGTGGACAAGATCTCGTTCACGGGATCCACGGAGGTCGGCCGCCAGATCATGCGCATGGCCGCCGACTCGAACAAGCGCGTCACCCTGGAGCTCGGCGGCAAGAGTCCGAATATCGTCTTCGCCGACGCCGATATCCCAGCGGCAGCCAAGGGAGCGCAGACCGGGATCTTCTACGGGAAAGGCGAAGTGTGCGCCGCCGGCTCGCGGCTGCTGGTGGAGGAACGCGTCCACGACCAGCTCATCGAGCTGCTGGCCGCCGGCGCCAAGAAGCTCACCCCCGGCGATCCGCTCGACAAGAACACGCGCATGGGCGCGCTGGTCTCGAGGAAGCAGCGGGAAACGGTGCTCTCCTACATCCAGAAGGGCGTCGCCGAGGGGGCCTCGGTCGTCGCCGGCGGCAAGGCGGTACAGCCCAACGGCAAGGGATACTTCGTCGAGGCCACCGTCTTCGACGGCGTCACGCCCGACATGACGATCGCCCGCGAGGAGATCTTCGGGCCGGTGCTCGCCGTGCTCACCTTCAAGGACGTGGATGAAGCAATCGCCCTGGGCAACCGCTCGATGTACGGACTGGCGGCGGGGATCTGGACGAAGGACATCCAGAAGGCGCATCGCACGGCGCGCGCCATCCGCGCCGGGACCGTGTGGATCAACAGCTACAACTTCTACGACTCGGGAGCGCCGTTCGGCGGGTTCAAGGCCTCCGGCTTCGGGCGGGACTTGGGACGCGACGCGCTGGACGGGTACCTGGAGACGAAGACTGTGTGGGTGAGTCTCTGAGAGACGCCTACCTCTACGCGGCGTTGCGGACGCCCGTCGGGAAGCACGGGGGC
>DATGDE010000076.1:0-7975 GCA_035311125.1 Gemmatimonadales bacterium | reverse complement strand
GTTGCCGCGGTTCACGGTGGACCCTGTCCGAGGAGCCGGCCATTTCATACAGGAGGAGCAGCCAGGGGCCGTCCTCGCCGCGGTGGAGCGAATGCGGCAGAGGTTGACCAACCCGCCCGGAGCGCACTAAACGCGCGTGGGGTGCGAGCACAGCCTGGGGGGTGAGATGATTGACTGGGGCGGAACGCATGGGTCCCCTTGTTGACCCCTTCATGCCCCGCTGCGTCAAAAGAGAGGCGGAAAGCCGAAGCCCCCGGAACGGCTCAATAGGCCGCCCGGGGGCTCCGCACATCGGTTACCCGGAGCCGGGGGATTGCTCCCACCGTTCTTCATCCTGCCGCCGCCGGTTGACTGTTGCGTCGCTCGGTAGGGCGATCAGGAGCTCCGGCTTCGATCCCCATGCAGCCTGGCCGGGCCACCTGGTTCACCGCCGTGAGTGCTGCGGGTCAGATCGGGTCGCGGACCGACCTTCCGCACTGCACGCCGAGGCACTACTTCGACGTGGCAAAGGCACGCGACTGGCCTCTGCTATCCGAGCCGGAGAGATCCTCCCGGATCGGCAGGCGCCTGAGCCCTTGTTGCATCGGCGCCCTCCCCGGAATTTCCGCTCGAACAGGGTCGTGCAGGCGTTGCTGAGGCACCAGGCCCCAACCCTTCCCCGCCCGACGTGAGCGCAATCTAAGAGCCTCGAGAAATCGCGCAAGTGCCGATCTTTCTTCGGGTTAGCTCACTTCCATGTGCACGGATTGTGGAACCTAACCTCTGTGAACCATGACCGTTGCGGCATCCATCCACATGGTGTGGAATTGTGTATCCACAAACCGCCCCCCTTCCCACATCAACTCACCGCCGGCTTCTTCAGGCTCGCTTGCTTCATGAACGACCGCACCACGCCGAGGTAGCGTCGCAGCGCGGCATCCAGCTGCGCGGTGCGATAGGGGCCCCACGAGCGCAGGCTGTCCGCCCCACCAGCGGTCGGACGGGGGTCAGCTTGCCACTCCCGCTCGCACCGGATCAACACTCGGTGCAACTCGGCAGTCTCGCTGCGCAGTCGCTCCTGGGCGCTGCGGGCTCGAGGCTCGTAGGTCCCCTCGGCGAACAGCTGCTCCAGCGCGCGCAACGGCACATCCGCGCCGCCGCAGGACGTCCGAACCTGAGCGGCGCGCACCAGGATGAGATCATGTGAGGCGTTGCCAAGATCGACCCGGAAGGCGGCCGCGGCCCCGCGGACCCGATCGAGGGAATCGGTCGCTTCGTTCAGGGCACGCTCCCAGCGAGCGGCGCGGGCGCTGTCGGGGGCTTGAAGCGCCACGGCGAGCGCCACGACGAACGTCACCACGTCAGGAATCGGTACCGACTTCGCAGTAGGAGTAGGGCTCGCCGGCCTGGGCCGGGAGAAAGAGACAGCCGGCGCCGGAGGTCGCGAACCACCCTGCCATCAGCTGGGTCGAGCGATGCTCCGCGGTCGGCGGCGCGGCGAACAGCTCCTTGAGCCAGCGCCGCACATGTCGCAGCTCGGGGGCATGCCGGCTCAGCAAGGACAGGATGGCCCCCGTCCCCTGCGTCGCGCGCAGGAAATGCGCCAGCGCATGTCCCCGCTCGGCGAACGCGTAGGCCCGCACGCCGGGGCCGTCGTAGATCAGCTCGCATTCTACGGGATCGGCGTACGGCTGGTCCATCCGCGGACCGAAGTACGCGAACGACCGCCGCTCCCCGTCACGGCGCTCGACCACCGCGGCCGCGGCGTCGGGCCGGATCCAGGCGGCGTGCATGACGTCGTCGTCGTGCAGGATACCTGCGGCCTCGGTCCATTCCACCACGGCCAACGCCTGATCGAGCGGGCAGCCCACGGTGTCGTCGAAGGCGATGAACCGGGGCGCTTCGCCCGACCGCGCGAAGAAATGACTCAACGCTTCCGCGCGGTCCTCGAACAGCCGCCAGACCCGAGTGGTTGCGGGAACGGTCATGACCAGATTATAACCCAAGGCCCGGCCAAAGTGGCCGGACGGCTGTTTCCTCAAAGCACGATCGGAAGATGCAGGATTCACGCATGGGTCGTTGGGCCGCAGCTCTCTTCGTCGCCGCAGGATTCCTCGCGCCGCCTCTGCCGGGACAGCAACCGACCCCTCCAGCGGAGTCGGTTCCCGCGGCAACCCCTTCCCCCGCTCCACCCAGCCCGCAGCAGGAACGCTACCTGCAGGGCCTCCGCACGGCCGGACGGGGAGTGGCCCAGATCAAGGACGGCATCAACCGGTTGACTCGCGTCCAGGCCGGTCGCGATACGGCCCAGATACGCCAAGCGGCGCGCCGCCTCGGCGGCCTGTGTTCGGCTGCGCGCGGCTTCCTGACGAGCGGCCGTGGTCGAATGGATCCGGCGGCGTACGAGACGCCGGTGCGGCGGCCCGCCCGGGACCTGGTTCTTCAGGTCGACTCGCTCTCGCTCATCGCCAAGGAGTGCCAGTTGACGGCTGGCAGGACGCCGGGACCCGTCTCTACCGGTCTGCTCATCCGGATTCGCGCGTACGAGGCGGCATTGGCGGCGTTTCGGACGTCGATCGGCCTGCCGAACAGGTAGAACGGCGTGCGAACTGTCTTTATGCTGTCGCTATAGTGACAATATCGGATTCTATTGACAGTCCCGGTGATCTGCCCTAGTTTTGGCCCCGGTTCAAGCAATACGTGGCACCGTCACCGGATGTCTGCGCTCCGCGAGGACCACATGTCTCGCGGTTTTTGTTTGAGCCCGCCCCAGGTCGCGGTGACCTGGGTCGAACCCGTCCGGGGCGGATGCCCCTATAGTACAGAGGTTTATCAGTATGGCTAAGGGTAAGGTGAAGTGGTTCAACGATGCGAAGGGCTTCGGCTTTATCGCGCAGGAGTCGGGTCCGGACGTGTTCGTCCACTTCACGGCGATCCAGGCCGACGGCTTCCGTAGCCTCGCCGAGGGTGACGCCGTTGAATTCGATGTCGCCCAGGGTCCGAAGGGCTTGCAGGCGCAGAACGTCCGCAAGGTCCAGTGACCGCCGTCGGATCGCGTTGAGTATCGAGGGCCCGGGGGCAACCCCGGGCCCTCGTGTTTTCGCCCCCTCGAACCACCCCGCCTATATTTCGCCCATGCGCCGTCTCCCGCTCCTCGCCCTGACACTGTTGCTGGGCGCGCCGGCTCTATGGTCGCAGGGCCCCCAGCCACCCTCCCCGCTCGCCTATCGAGGGTTCGCCCTCGCGGCGCCGTACGCGGATTTCTCGGCCCGCGTCCGCAGCCTGACGGACTCGGACGCGACTCCGCTGGTCTGCAACACGTCACGGCGGACCGCGCAGCTCATGGAATGCGGGGTCCCGATTCTCGATCCGTCAGACAGCGCGGACTACTACCTTGCGGCATACGTCCTCGAGGGGCAGGTGGCGTTCCTCTCGTTTGGCGATTCGGGGAGCGCGCCCCTGGTGGAGCGGCTGCAGCAGGACCTGGAAGGTCGGTTCGGAAAGCCGCACGCGTCGCGAGTGGGCATGTGGGAATGGCGCTCCGGTGGCGAAGTCGCCCGACTCACCTGGCGGGGACGTGGATCGATTCGCTGGGTATATGTCGCGCTGTGGGACGAGGCATTGATGAACCGGATAGCGCGCTACATCCCGAGCCGCCGGCGCTGAGCCGGCATCCCGCCAGCCGCTGGCCGTCTGGTGCTCGTCGCTCGCCTGGCGCTGGGAGCACTGACCGGTTTCCTCCTGCTCACCGCACTGCTCTGGCTGATCCAGCGACGCCTCGCGTTTCCCTCTCCACGAGCCCCGCTGCCTGATCCCGTGCGCGTCGGCCTGGCCGATGCGGAGCCGTTGACCCTGTCGATGCGCAATGGTACGCGGCTCGCCGGCTGGTATCTGCCGCCGCGTCTTGCTCCGCCGTTCCCGGCGCTGCTCTGGTTCTACGGCAACGGCGAGACCATCGCCGCCATTGCGCCGGTGCTGCGCGACTTCCGACCGCCCGGCACCGCCGTCCTGGTCGTGGACTACCCGGGGTACGGCGCGAGCGACGGGCGAGCCAGCGAGCAGGGCCTCTACGAGACCGCCGAGCTGGCCTATGACACCCTGCTGGCGCGCCCGGGAATCGATCCCGCGAGAGTCTTCGTCTACGGGCGCTCGCTCGGCAGTGCCGCGGCCTTGCATGTGGCGACCACGCGGACACCGGCGCGACTCGTCCTCGAATCGCCCTTCACGAGCGCACGGGACATGGCGCGCCGCCACTACCCGCTCTTTCCCCCGGTCCTGCTGCGGGTCCGGCTCGATAACCTGGCCGCCATCAAGCGAGTCCGCTGTCCCGTCCTCGTGTTTCACGGCAGCGCCGATCGGCTGGTGCCGGCTGAGATGGGCCATCGTCTCGCCACCGCCGCTCCCGGAGCGGTTGAGTTCGTGACGATCGCCGGAGCAGGGCACAACGACGGCTACGGACTCGGCGGGCGAGCGTACCGGGAAAAGCTGTGGGAATTCTTCGAGCGATCAGGGGTGCGTGATGAGGGGCGGGGAACGAGCGAGCCCTGAGCTCGCTCGTCCTCAGTCCCCCACTAGAGCACCGTTACCGGTTCCAGCCGGTCGCGCGCCTCCACGAAGCGCTGCTCCGCTGCATCGAGGACGCGGGACACTTCGGGCCGGCTGGTGTCCGCGAACTTGGAGTTGGGAGCGAACCGGCCGGTCAGCTTCCGCACGGCGACGAGGGCGCGCGTTACTTCGCAATGGTCGAGATCCGGATCGGTGTGCCCGGCGACCAGCAGCTCCTCGAACAGCGGCAACGCGCGCCTGTCCCCGAGGAGGTAGAGAGACTCGAGCAACTTCGGTCCCAGGAACCGGCGCAGCAGCTGATCGTCGCGAACCCGTTCGAACAGCTCGATCAGGAGGGGGGCGCGACCGGGATAGAAGCGCGCCGCCTCGGCAGCGACCGCGACGAACGCATGATGCGCCCGGGGGGCGCGCAGGTAGCGCTCGAATACGGGCCAGGCGTCGGGGGGATGCCACTCGGCGAGAGCGAGGAACGCGAAGTAGCGTCGTGCGAACGGCGCCCGTGTGTCTTCGATGACCGTCCGCAATCCGGCTACGCCCCATCGGGCGCCCACCAGGGCTGCCGCCGTGGCGTGCTGCCAGCGCTCCAGCTCCGGGACACGGAATGTCACGAGATGCTGGTCGGAAAACGCTCGGCACCGCTCCAGCACGGCCAGGAGCCGGCGGTCCAGACTAGCGAGCGCCGCAGCGAGCGCGGCGGATCCCGCGCGCCGGGCGTTGCCGAGCGCCGCCCAGCCGACCTCGGCCAACTGCTCGCGATCCCAGATCGCCTCGAAGCTCGCGGCGTCCGGAGCGGCGAGGAGGGGCTCGAGCGCCGCCGCGAACCCGTAGAGCCGGTCGCGCACCTCCATCCCGCGAACATACGCCGCCGCGCGGCCGGCGGCGAGCCGTCGCCGCCCGGACCTCGCAGCATTGCGCTCCCCATCCACGCGGCTTAACCTTGCCTCCCGTCCCCACATGCTCGTCATTCCCGCGTTCCTTCGCCACCCGCCGAGGCGCCTCGGGCTCTGTGCCTGCCCGGCGGCTGAGACGAGCGAGTGAAGCTCAGGTTTCGGTCCCGCGTGGACACCATCCGGGCCCGCATCCTGGTGGGCCTGGGCGCGCTTGCGCTGGGTCTCGTCATCACGGCCGCGACCGGCGCCGCTGCGCTCGGCACGATTCGGCAGCGGATCGGATCGGAGATGAGCACCGTCCGGGTCGCGTCGGCGATCAGCGCGGGGATGCTCACCACCACGTTCACGGAGCTGCGCGCTGCCGAGCAATATCTTGCGGTCCCCGACGTGCGCGCGCGCACCGAGTTCCAGGACGCCGCCGACAGCGCGTTCCAGTACGAGAAGCGGCTGGAGCGCATGAGCGACCTGACGGTCGAGGACCGCCTGGCGGTGAGTCGGATCAAGTCGCTGCAGGCGTCCATCCAGGTGGACTACGCCGTCGCCCACGCGTTGCGCGACCTGGGACGCACCGGCGAAGTGCAGACACGGGTTACCCAGGTACACGATGCCGTGAACGAGCTCCTGACGCTCGTGCGCGGCTTGACGGCGCGGCAATCGGAGAAGTCGGCCCAGGCCGCCGAGCGTTTGAGTCTGGTGGCGGGGCGGCGCCAGCTGTTCCTCTGGCTGGTGCTGGCGGTGTTCCTGGTCCTCGGGAGCGTGGCCACCATGCTCACCGTGCGGTCGGTGGAGACGCCTCTGTCGCGCCTGGTGACGGCCGCCGAGCGGTTTGGCGCCGGAGACCTCCGGCCCGTGACGACAGGCGCAATGCCGCGCGAATTCGAGGTCCTGGCCCACGCGCTGCGCGACATGGCGGAGCGGCTGCGCGGCATCGTACGAGAGGTGATCGGCGAGTCCGACCGGATCACCACGTCCGCCGGAGACTTGTCGGCGGTGAGCGAGCAGCTGGCCGCGTCGTCGAGCGAAGTGTCCACGGCCATGGTGGAAATCTCGGGCGGCGCCGAGCTGCAGCGCAACGAGCTGACGGCGATCGAGGGCGGGCTCGACAAGTTGCGCCGCACGGCCGGCGACATGGCCGAGGCGTCGGCTCGCGCATCCCAGCTGGGGGAGGAGATCCGCTTCGCCGCCACGCGGCATCGTGACGACATCCACGCCGCCGGCGAGTCGCTGCTGGGCGTCCGCGAAGTGGTGCTGACGACCGCGCAGCAGGTGACGCGGCTGGTGGACCAGAGCGCCGCCATCGATGATTTCGTGGACCTGATCCGCCGCATCTCCTCCCAGACCAATCTCCTCGCCCTCAACGCCGCGATCGAAGCGGCACGCGCGGGGGAGCACGGCCGCGGCTTCGCGGTGGTGGCCGAGGAGGTCCGCCAGCTCGCCGACGAGTCCGCCCGGGCGGCAGAGGAAGTGGCGCGCGCCACCGCGGCGATTCGCGAGCAGATGGACGGCATGACGACCGTGATGAACGAAGGGCAGACGCGCGTGCGGGGGATCGAGACCGTGGCTGAGGGAGCGGCCACAGCGCTGGCCCAAATCGCCGCCGCTGTCGGTCAAGTCGAGCAAGCGGCCGCCCATGTGACCGCCGTGGCGCAGCAGAACCGCGCGATCGCCGAGGACCTCTCCCGCAAGACCGAACAGGTCGCCGCGCGCGCGAGCTCGCACGCCGCCGGAGCGCAGCAGGTGTCGGCCGCTTCGCAGCAGCAGGGAGCATCGACGCAGGAGCTTGCCGCGGGCGCCAGCACACTGCTGCAGGCGGCCGAGAAACTGCGCTCGCTGGTGAAGGGGTTCCGCGTCTAGCCCGCCGCGGTCAGCGGCGAGCCTTCTTCTTTCGGTCGGTTCGTTTGGCGGGCTTCGCCTTGGCGCCACGCACGGTCTTGCGCTTGACCTTCAAGGCGCCCTGCACCTCCGACAACACGCGATCACCTTCGTCGGAGCCGATCAGCCCACGGCGCACCGCGTAGCGCACCAGCTCCTCGGCGTCGGCGAGCTCGAACTCGCCCACGCCCGCCGCGGCCCGGATCGCCTTGACGAGCGCGTCCGCCACGGGACTGCGCAGGACGCTCGCGATTCCCGGCAGGGCCTCGAGCAGCGAGGAGATCTGCGATCCGCCGAGCTCGGCTGGCATGAAGGTCGACACTCCGACGTTAGAAGTCGCGCCAACCTACTACCCGCCCCGGGAAGCGTCAAGAATTGCGACGCCCAGTGCCCTGCCCGACGCGTTATCGCTGGTAGCGCAGCAGCAGCGAGAGACCCAATCCGGTCACGTGAGCCCCGTCGACCGATCCCGGACTGACCCGCGCGCTCGCGATCCCTGAGAATGAGTCGCTGATCCCGAAGCGGCCGTTCACGCCGAAGCTGTAGAGCCGCCCACCGAGGTTCCAGTGCCGGTAGCCCACCAGTGGCTCGATCACCACGCGCGGCGACAGCTGCCGTGCCAGCCGCAGCTCCGTGTTGAAGATGTTCTCGTTGCTCTCGTTCGTCCC
>DATGDE010000075.1:0-4185 GCA_035311125.1 Gemmatimonadales bacterium | reverse complement strand
CGGCGGGGCATCGCGCCTACCGACGCGTGCTGGCGTGCGTGGACGACAGCCCCCACGCGATGGACGTGTTCGAAGCAGCACAGGCGACCGCCGAGGGCTTCGGGGCGCATCTCGTGGCGCTGCACGTGGAGCAGGGGGCGGCAGGCGTGCTGGCGCCGGGAGAGCGGCGTCCATGGCTGCGCCACGTCGAGCAGGGTGGGAACGGCCACGGCGGGGCGGCGGTCGCGCCGTGCGAGACCATCGTGCGGCAGGGCGACGTGACTTCGGAGATACTGGCCGAGTGCCGGGCCGAGGACGCCGACTTGGCCGTGTTCGGCTACCGCCGCGGGATGAACTACGGCGAGCCCGGCGCGGTAACCTCGGTCGCCGCACGGCTGCTGCGCCGCGCGTCCTGCGCGCTGCTGGCGGTGCCGGTCTAGTCACTTCCGATCACTTCGGATACATCGAGACGGCGAACCGGAACGCCGCCATACACGGCGTCCGGCTCCAGCGTCCGGTACTTCGGCACGACGCTCAACGCTCCGACTTGGGTATGCGCGCCGATACTCACGCCGATGCCGATGACGCTCCCCACCCCGATCATCACGCCCGAGCCCAGTCGCACCGGCGCGGTTCGGACGAAGCCTCGCTCGACCGTGTGGCCCGAGAGATAGACCCCGGCGCCGATCACCACGTCGTCCCCGCACTCGAGCAGGTTGTGGTCCGACAGGGTGACGCTGTTGACGAAGACGTGCCGGCCGAGCCGCGCGCCGTTCAACCGCAGGTAGTACGTCCACAGCGGCGTGGCGCGGAGCAGCGTGCCCGCGAACACGCGCACGATATGCGTCGCCATGGCGCAGCGGCCCCAGACGAGCAGCGGCCACTCGAGGTCTACGATGCGCATCTCGGCATGGGGCGGCGTACGCCAGCCCAGCACGCGCAACGCGACGGCGCTGAACGTCATCAGCGCGACGGCGAACAGGACGTAGGCGGGAACGAGCGACATCGACAGCAGCACGATGCGGATCCAATTCGCCGGCAACGACCAGCGAAAGGTCCATTCCCAGAACAGCGTCGCCGGGAGCACCGACAGGCCGAGGATCACGCACTCCAGAACGCACCCCGTGCCGACTGCCCAGGCGAGGCGGCCGAGCTTATCTAGGGTGTACATGGCCCAGCCATACGATCCGCAGGTGACCATCCAGGGCGCGGGAGCACCGCTCGTGCTCGTGCCGGGGATGGACGGAACGGGGCGGCTGTTCTACCGCCAGGTGCCGCTGCTCGCCAGAGGTTACCGCGTGGCGACCTACACCCTGCGCGACGACGCGGCCGGCATGGACGTGCTGGTCGAGGACCTGAGCCGGGTGATCGACGCGGCAGCGAGCGGCCCGGGTCCCGCCATCGTGATCGGAGAATCCTTCGGCGGGACGCTCGCCCTGAGCTTCGCGCTGGCGCATCCGGAGCGGGTGCGGGCGCTGGTCGTGCTCAATTCTTTTTCCCGGTTTCTGCCGCAAGTCCGCCTGCAGCTCGCCCTCGGCGCGCTGCGGCTCCTCCCGTGGGAGACGATGCCGCTGGTGCGCCGGTTGACCGCCTTCCGGCTGCACTCGCGCCATACGCATCGCGCGGAGGTCCGTCGCTTTCTGGAGGTGACCCGCGAGACCCGGCGCGACGGCTACATCGCGCGCCTGCGCATCCTGCAGCAGTACGATGCCCGCGAGCGGCTCGGCGACCTGCGGATGCCGACCCTGTTCCTGGCGTCGGAGCTCGACCATCTGATCCCCTCGGTGCAAGAGGGACGCTACATGGCCGAGCGCGTGCCCGGGGCGACGCTACGCGTGCTGCGCGGGCACGGCCATATCTGCCTGATCGCCCCGGACCTCGACCTGGAGCAGCTGCTGCGCGACTGGCGCCCCGATCTCTGACCGGAGCGGCCCCGCTCCGCTAGACCCGGGTGGCCGCCACCGCCGCCACGATGTCGGTCTGGGAGACGACGCCGACCAGCGCGCCCTTCTCCTCCACGAACAGCCGCTGCACCTTCTCTTCCAGCAGCCGCCGCGCCACCTTGCGCACGTCCTCGTCGGGATGCGCGGTGGCCGGCCAGGACGTCATGATCTCCAGCACCAGCGTCCGCTCGAACAGCTGCTCCCGGGCGACCGGGTCGTGGCAGCGCGCCTCGGCCGCGAGCACGTCTTTGGTGGAGCAGATCCCCACGGCGCGTCCCAGTCGATCGAGCACCGGCAGGGCGGACACGCCGTAGTCGGTCAGCGCCGCAACGGCATCGGCCACCGTAGACTCGGTCCCGATGGTCTTCAGGTTGGTGCGCATGATGTCGGCGACTCGCATACGTCCTCCTAGAGCTTGGCGCCCGCAACCACGCCCACGATGTCGGATTGGGTCAGGACGCCGACCAGGTTCCCGTCGTATTCGACGAACAACCGGTGGATCTCGCCGTACAGCATCTGCCGCGCGGCATCGTGCACGTCGGCGTCGGGATCGACCGTGACCGGCTTGGCCGTCATGATCTCGCGCACCATCGTGGATTCCAGAACGTTGCCGCGGCGCTCCGGGTCGGTTACTTCGGACAGGAGCTGCAGCACGTCGGTGGACGAAATCACGCCGACCAGATGGCCGCGGTGGTCCACCACCGGCAGGCCGGACACGTGCTGCTCGGCGATCGTGGCGACGGCGTCGGCCACCGTGTCGTCGGCTCCGATCGTTTCGAGGGTCGTCTGCATGATGTCGGCGACTTTCATGGATCCCCCTGATGTGTCGGACGTGTCTCAGGCACCACCTGCAACGTCGCCGGGGAGCGCTGAAGGCCGGATGAAGGGAGCCTGAAGGATGCGAGCGATGATCCTGGACGCACCCGGCCGGCCGCTGCGCGCCGCCGCCCTGGCCACTCCCCGGCCGGGGCCCGGCCAGCTGCTGCTCCAGGTGCGCGCCTGCGGGGTCTGCCGCACCGACCTGCACGTGGCGGACGGCGAGCTGCCCGATCCCAAGCTGCCGCTGGTCCTGGGGCACGAGATCGTGGGCACGGTCGCGGCCCGCGGCCCCGGGGCGGAACGGTTCGCCACCGGCACTCGCGTGGGCGTGCCGTGGCTGGGCTGGACGTGCGGCGCGTGCCGGTTCTGCAACACGGGCCGCGAGAACCTGTGCGACCGGGCGCGGTTCACCGGCTACCAGCTGGACGGCGGCTACGCCGAGTACACGGTCGCCGACGAGCGGTTCTGCTTCCCGATCCCCGCGCAGTTCGGCGACGCCGAGGCTGCCCCGCTGTTGTGCGCAGGGCTCATCGGCTACCGCGCCCTGCGGGCCGCCGGGGACGGCGAGCGACTCGGCGTGTACGGGTTCGGCGCTGCCGCGCACATCGTGGCGCAGGTGGCGCGCCACGAGGGCCGTCGCGTGTTCGCGTTCACGCGCGCGGGCGACACCGCGGCGCAGGCCTTCGCGCGCACGCTCGGCGCGGTATGGAGCGGCGCCTCCGACGAGCCGTCACCCGAGCCGCTGGACGCCGCGATCATCTTCGCCCCCGTGGGCGCCCTCGTCCCCGCCGCGCTGCGCAGCGTGACCAAAGGCGGCATGGTGGTCTGTGCCGGGATTCACATGAGCGACATCCCGACGTTCCCCTATGAGATCCTGTGGGGCGAACGGGTGGTGCGGTCGGTGGCGAATCTCACCCGGCAGGACGGCGCCGAGTTTCTCGAGCTCGCGCCACGCATCCCTGTTCGTACGGCGGTGGAGAGCTTCCCGCTCGAGCAGGCCAACGAGGCGCTGGACCGGCTCCGGGCGGGACGCGTGACCGGAGCGGCGGTGCTGCGGTGCGGCTGAGCCATTCTCACAGCTTCTGAAGGATCGCCTGGAGCCGGAGCAGCAGACGGCTCGCGCTCATGAGCGACGGCAGCGCGAGCCGGGTGCCGCGGCCTGGGTCAATCCTTCAGGACGAAGGTGACCTTCATCCGGACGCGATACTCGCTCACCCGTCCGTCCTGCGTATTGACCTTCATATCCTTGATCCAGGCGCCGCGGATGTTGTCCAGCGTCTTGCTGGCGCGCGTGATGCCCGCTTGAATGGCGTCCTCGAACCCCTTTGTCGACGACGCGGTGATCTCGGTGACCTTGGCGACCGCCATTGGAAACCTCCTCTAGGCTGGTGTGGGTGAGGGAACGATGTGTGCTTCGGTCCACGACAGGCGCCGCGCTCCGCCC
>DATGDE010000074.1:0-1865 GCA_035311125.1 Gemmatimonadales bacterium | reverse complement strand
CGACCAGCAGCAAGCGCCGCAGCCGCGCCACGCCGGCGCCCAGCGCCGCGCGCACCACCAGCTCGTGCTCCCGGCGCACGCCGCGCATGAGCGTCAGGTTGGCGACGTTGGCGGCGGAAATGATCATGACGAACGCGGCGGCACCCATGAGCAGCCAGAGCGTCAGCCGGGCGCGCTCGCCCAGCGCTTCCTTGAAAGGAATGACCGCGAGGCGGTAGTGGGAGCCGGGATTGTACGCGTCCTTGTAGTCGCGCTGCATGCGGGTGTAGACCGAGGCGACCTCCGCGCGTGCCTGCGCCAGGCTCGCGCCCGGAGCGAGCCGGGCGACGACCTCGGTCATGCGGTGCGAGCGGTTCTGTATCATCATCGCGCTCACATGATGCGGGCTCACCACCATGTTGAGGAGCGCATCGATCCGGTCGGGGAAGAACGGCGCGGGCTGCAGCACGCCGATCACCGTCACCGACTGGCCGTCCAGTTTCACCTGCCTGCCGATCACGCCTGCGTCTCCGCCGAAGCGTTTGATCCAGAATGCGTGCGTGAGGATCATGACGGGGGGCACGCCGGGGCCGTCGTCGCTGGGCCGGGTGAGCCTGCCGAGCACGGGGGAGAGCCCCATGACGTCGAAGTAGTTCCCGGTCACGAGCCCCACGTCGATGCGGACCGCGTCGTCGTCACCCTGGAGGGTGAGCGACCACGGGGAGTACTCCGCGATGCCGCCCAGCGAGGGGACGCCGGTACGGAGATCGCGCACCTCGGGAACGGAGAAGGAGATGTTGGCCTGGCCGGGTCCGTCGGCGGACTGCCGCAAGTACAGCAGCCGATCGCCGTCGCGGTTGGGGAGCGGCCTGAGCAGCACACCGCGGACGACGCTGAAGATCGCGGTGTTGGCGCCTAGCCCCAGCGCCAGGGTGATCACAACCACGATGGTGAACCCGGGGCTGTGGCGCAGCGTACGCAGGGCGTAGCGCACGTCGGCGGCCAGGTTCTCGATCCACGGCAAGCCGCGCCGATCGCGCACCGCCTCGGCGGCCTGGGTAAGGCCGCCGGATGCCAGCAGCGCCTGGCGCCGCGCCTCGTCCGGGTGCATTCCTCGTCGGACGTTCTCGGCGGTCTCCATCTCGAGGTGCGCCTGCAGCTCTTCGCGGAGCTCGTCGTCGGTGCGGTGTCCGGTGAACACCGCGGCCAGGCGCCGCAGCGCGGCGCGAACGTATCTCATGAAACCTCCCGGTTCGGCGCGAGAAAGGCGGCGATCAGATCGGCGGTCTGGTGCCATTCGCGGGTCTCCCGCGCCAGCTGCCTGCGGCCCGCGGCGGTGAGCGCGTAGAACTTCGCGCGGCGATTGTTCTCGGACTGGCTCCACTCGGCCGTGACGAAGCCCTCCTGCTCGAGCTTCAAGAGGGCGGGGTAGAGGGTGCCGTAATTGAGGGTGAGGCGGTGCTTGGCGGTTTCCTCGATGCGCCGGGCGATGCCGTAGCCGTGAAGCGGCCCCAGGACGTCGAGGGTCCGGAGGATCATCAGGGCGAGGGTGCCCGGTTGTACGTCCAGTTTGTCCGCCATGGTCCGTCGTATGGGTTTCCCATATGACGAGAGTCGTGGGAAACGGGTTTCAGGGATTAACGACCCGCGAGCCCACACACGGTCGAGGCACGCCGCTGAACAGGGAGCGATCATGATTGACCGCCCTCGCCATCGGCGCTAAGTTCTTTCCCAATGCCAACATACGAGTACAAGTGCCCCAAGGGGCACCTGTTCGAGAAGTTCTATCCGACGATGAACAACAAGCGGACCGTCACCTGCCCGACCTGTGGCAGGAAGGCGGAACGTCAGTTGTCGGGCGGCGGTGGGTTGGTCTTCAAGGGCTC
>DATGDE010000073.1:0-4153 GCA_035311125.1 Gemmatimonadales bacterium | reverse complement strand
GAACACTACGTCCTTGGAGCGGACCTGCGTCACCCGCAGCCGTCCGATCTGCTCACCCTGGCGCAGCTTGTAGCGCTTGCCGGTGCTCTTCTCCCGCAGCACCGCAATGCTGTTCCCGGAGTAGCGCAGGTCCTCGTAGATGGCGACCAGCTGGAGGTCGGCGATCTCCGGACCCGCGTGTGCGCTCTTGATGAGGGACGCGAACGGATCGCGCGAGGCGCCGCCGTAGCTGAACGTCTCGCGCATCACCGACGTCTCGCTCGGCTCGGCCGCGGCCGAGTCGGTCGCCGGCGTCGTGGCCGCGACCTGCGCCTTGCCGCCGGTGTCGGCGTGGCTCCTCACCGCGCCCACGTCCACGCCCGTCTGCTGCGCGCCGGCGGCGGCGGTGACGCCGACGACGGCAACGAGGAGGAGGGTCGTCCAGCGCCTAGCGGCCACTGCTCTCTCCTTCCGGCGCACCGGCGCCGGACTTGACGAAGGTCCGGATCTGCAGCTTGGCCTCGAGCAGCGCGCCCGAGGTGTCGCCCAGGGCCTTGGCGGCGTTCGCGTTCGCGGCTGCGAGCGAGACGCCCTCCGGGACGATGATCCGCTGCAGGCTCGCCACGTCGGCCAGCCATTCACCGATCTGGTCGTAGTGCCCGATCACCGAGAGCGTGTACTTGTAGGTGTCGAACGGCGCCGGGCCGGATTCGACCGGCTGCGGCACCACCTGCGAGAGCGTCACGCCCCGGATCTTCCCGCGGGTCGAGATGTCGTCGAGCAGGTTCGGAACTTCGTTCTTCTCCGGGACGAGCCGGCGGAGCAGGGCGAGGCTCGACCGGTAGGTCTCCAGCTTCTTGCGCAGGTCTTCCGCGGTGCCCTTGGCCAGCTCCTTCTTGGCTTTCTCGGTCTCGGCATCGAGCTTGGCGATCGTATCCCGGATGGCGGCCACGTGCGCCGTCTGCGCCGAGAGACCCGGCACCCCGGCGACTTCGAGGCCGGCGTAGCCGATGTAGCCGGCGATCGCGGCGAGGACGATCAGGAAGATCGGGGTCGTCTTGGAGGACATGGCCTACCTCACCGACTGGCTGAGCGGGGCCGTCCGGATGTACGCCGAATCGGCCTGCTTGAACTCGGCGCGGATGGTGAACGCCGTCACCGCCCGGTCCTGCTCCACGATCGTCTGGGCCGACACCGGCGTCACGTTCGTGATCCAGGGCGACGCCTCCAGGTTCCGGAGGAACCGCGTGTAGGCCTGGATGTCCACCGTGCGGCCGTTGAGCTGGAAGGCGATGGCCTTGGGCGCCGTATCGGCCGGCTGCTGCTTCTTGTCCTTGGCCTGGGCGGGCGGCGGCGGCGGCGGCGGGGCCGCGACCGGCGAGAGATCCACCAGCCAGGTGTAGGACGGGAGCGCCCGCGTCACCTCGTCCAGGACGTGGGACCAGACGTAGCGATCGCCGTCCACGCTGCGGATGGTGGTGATCTGGATGAGCAGCGAGTCCCGGATCTGCTCCTGTTTGTGCTTCTGATCCAGGAAAGTCTTGAACCGCTGATGCTCCGCCCGCGTCTGCTCGAGCTGCGGCTCGAGCGCCCGCAGCGCCGTCGTGTTGCTGAACCAGTTGTAGCCGAGGAAGCCGGCCACGCCCACCCACGCCGCCACGGCGACCAGCAGGGCCGGGTCCTTCACCTTGCTGCCGAAGGCCTTCACGCCCGCCATCGCCCCGGCGAGGGGCGAGCCAGCGCGCTTGCGCTTGAGGCCGGGCTTGAGATTGACGGTGATCATCATGAAGCGACGCGTCCGGTGAAGGTGGTCACGCAGCCGAACGGAGCGCGAGGCCGATCGGGAGCATCAGGAGCGGAGCGACCTCGTCCACGTCCATGGCGCCGAAAACGCCCTCAGCCACCTGGATCCGCTCCAGCGGATTCGCCGCCTGGACCGGCAGCCGCAGCCGGTCGCCGAGCACCTTCCCCAGCCGGGGGATGCGGGAGCCGCCGCCCGTGATGTAGAGACGGGAGACCCCCGCCGCCGAGCGGCTGGCGCTCTGGAGAAACGCCGCCGCGCGCTCGATCCCGACCGCGAGCTCCTCGCCGCGGGACTGGAGGAACGGCTCCAGCTGCTCGCTCGGCTCGAGGCCCTGGAGCATCTTGTCGGCGTCGTCCGCGGACACGCCGCGCTCGCGCTGCAGGTCCTCGCGGAACCGGCGGGTCCCGACGGGGATGTCCCGGGTCAGGACCGGGATGCCGTCGTCCAGGATGTTGATGTTGGTGGTTTCGTGGCCGATGTTGACCAGGCCGACGACGCCGCGCATCGCTTCGGGGTAGTTCACCTCGAACGCGTTGTGCAGCGCGAACGCGTCGACGTCGATGATGCTCGGCTCGAGGCCGATCTCGGCGAGCAGAGCGAGCTTGGTCTCGATCAGCTCGCGCTTGGCGGCGACGAGCAGCACGGTCATCTGGAGACCCTCGCCCTCGGGGTCCAGGATCTGGAAATCGAGCTCCACGTTGTCCATGTCGAACGGGACGTGCTGCTCGGCCTCCCAGCGGATGACTTCGCGCGCCTCCGCCTCCTTCATCCGGTCCATCGAGATCTTCTTGATGATCACGTCGCGGCCGCCGACCGCGGTAACGACCTGCTTGGTCTTGATGCCGGCGGTGGCCATGAGGCCCTTGATGGCGTCGGCCACGAGAGCGGGGTCCATGACCTCGCCCTCGACGATCGCGTCGCTCACGACGGAAGCGAAGGCGACCTTGGTGAGGACCGGCTCGCCGGAGCGGTGGGACACGGCAACGAGCTTGATGAGCCCGCTTCCGATGTCCAGGCCCACGGTGGTCGGGTTCCGGCCGAACAGTGCCATAGGTGCCCGATTGTTATAGGGGTTAACGAGCTACGCTACCACCGCACCAACGGATTGTCAATCACTTGTGCGCGCTCGGAGAACCCATTCAAGCGCAAGTAGTATCAGTATTTACGCGACCGGTGTTCGTCGGCTGCCTGGCTCCCTCAACGCTGGTCCCAGCTGAGCGCAAAACCGTGGTATCTGAATCCTGAGCGCCGAGCTGTAACGCGAGGAACCGGCTTGCACCCCGGGTGCAACCCATGTGCCGCCTCTTGGTCAATTGCTGTAAGATATTGTGCAAACATGCCTTACATTGTCGCCTGAAGCAGCGGTTCGACGACTTTGCCCGCAGGTCCACCTCCCGTTTCGCAACCCGTCTCTCGCATTGCCTGAGGCCGTTCCGGCCATAAAACAGCGGGGCGGCCCGTCGCCGGACCGCCCCGCCATTCGACCGTTCCCACCCGCTCAGAACACCTGACCCCAGGACCGCATCGAGAGCGGCCGCGCCACGGCCGAGTGGTTGAGCACCCAGTCCAAGGCGCATCTCGAGTACGCGATATCCGGGGTGCCCGAGAGGCTGGTCGTGTCGCCGATCGCGGCGTTCTGGGACATGAGGGCGCCCGTGATGCTGCTGTTGCCGTTACCCGTCTTTACCTGGCCGGTGGCGATGACCAGCCCGACCCACATGAACCCGCCGGCGATCGAGAGGTCCCCGTCAACCAGGAGAATGCCCTGGCCCCGGTTGTTGGCGTTCAACTGGGCGTTGCCGTTGATGTACACGATGGGCGAGTAGCTCGTGCACTGCGACACATAGGCCGAATAGGGCGTCTGGTCGGCGCGGAGCGGCTCGCCCCAGTTGTTCTGGTCGCCCGTGTTGCACTTGACCGGGGAGCCGGTGGACGAGGGGCTAGGTGAGAAAGTCACGTAGTTCCCATTCCCGGACCCGCCCACGAACGAAAGCGCGGCGATGGCCTTGAATTGCTGGAACGGCGTCTGGAACAGCCCAGCGGTCACGCTCGTGTCGTTCGGGGTCTTCGCGGGGCTGCCCGCGATATTCGGATTGCCCTTGGTCTTGATTTGCCCACTCGCATCGATGCCGGTCTTATCGGTGGCGGAAGCGCAGCCCGTCCACCCGTCCGGCACGGTGTTCGCACCTGTGACGGAAGCGCTGCCGGCAACGTTGACCGTGCCTTGCACCGTGACCGCCGCGTTGACGCTGGGGTTTACCGTGACCGTCCGCAGCACCATCGCGAGCGACTGGGTGGTGCCGTTCCGGGTACCCACCGACTTGAGCAGGAACAGGCTGCTGTTGAGCCGGGAGATGGTCACGTTGAAGT
>DATGDE010000072.1:0-1941 GCA_035311125.1 Gemmatimonadales bacterium | reverse complement strand
GACTACATGCTTCCCAGGGCCGATAGCATGCAGGACATGCGCTCTCCGGCGTTTGCAGAGAAGATGAAGAAGGGGCCGGTCGTGATGATGACCGTGCTGCCCAGCGGTCAGATGGGGATGGGGAAGAACCTGGTGCAATGGTTCATCTATTCGGTTGTCGTCGGCATCCTCGGCGCATACGTGGCCGGGCGCGCGCTCCCGCCGGGCTCCCCGTACCTGCGGGTGTTCCGCTTTGTCGGCGTCACGGCGTTTTGCTGCTACGCGGTGGCCCTGTGGCAGTTCTCGATCTGGTACCGCCGGTCCTGGACCACCACGATCAAAGCGACAGTGGACGGCCTGATCTACGCGCTGCTCACGGCGGGCACGTTCGGCTGGCTCTGGCCCCACTAGGCGGGTTTACAGCCGGGGCGCGATGAACTCGGCGGCTGCGGCAGAGGTCCGC
The DNA here is from genome assembly GCA_035311125.1 of Gemmatimonadales bacterium. Classification (GTDB taxonomy): domain Bacteria; phylum Gemmatimonadota; class Gemmatimonadetes; order Gemmatimonadales; family GWC2-71-9; genus DASTHG01. The sequence continues at coordinate 1,499 of DATGDE010000072.1, read as the reverse complement.
ACCGGGTGGACTTCGAACTCGACCAGGTCCCGCCACTCGGCCATCCACTGCTGCAGCAACGCCGGGTCGTCGCATTCCATGACCTGGTAGCAGCGACGGAGGTCTTCCGTGACCCAGCTGGCCAGGTAGCGGAGCCCCTCGGGCGCGAGTCGTCCCCGGTCGCGGAAGCGGCGATACACGGGGCGCGCATCCCCGTCGCGGAAATGCTCGACGATCATGAACAGCATGGGCTACTCGGGCGTCCCGGTGGCATGGGATCGGTTTCCCCGGCTGTGCGTCGTCCAGGACGCGGCGGTGGTCCGAAAGAGCAGCGATGGCGTTCCCTCGAACACGAATTCGCGCTCGCAGGCGAGCCCGGCCTTCTGCAGCACGTGCTGGGACGCCAGGTTGGCCGGGGCGGTCACCGCTACGATCGACCCGAGGCCCAGGTGGTGACGCCCGAGCGTCAGGCACGCCTTGGTCACCTCCGTCGCCAGACCCCGCCCCCAGAACCGCTGGTAGAAGCCATATCCGACCTCGACCTCGTCGACGCCGTCGACCGAGAGATGTCGCAACACGGCTCGCCCGATCGGCTCGCCGCCGCCACGCTCGCGGAGGATCCACAATCCGAATCCGTGGTCGGCCCAATGCTGCAGATTGCGGGCGAGATACGCGGCCGTCCGCTCATCGTCGCGCACACCCCCGAGATGGACCATGACCGCGGGGTCACGGTGCATTCGCTGCAGCTCGGCGAAATGATCCGCGGTCAGGCGCTCGGCCTGGAGCCGGTCGGTGGTGAACGAGTCGGGAAAGGGCGACACGGCTACTTGAGCACCGCGAGCAGCCGGGTCGCATCCTCTTCCGCTCGAGCGGACGGTGCGGGATCGCGATGGCGTCGGGCCGCCTGGAGGAAGTGGGTCCAGGAGGCCGTGGTGATCCGGATTTCGCTGGTGTCGCCCTGTCTGGCCGTGACCGCGATGTCCAGCTCGTCGAACCGGCTCCCGACGTCCCGGTCGAGGCGGCCGAGTCGCTCCGCGACGATCGTGCCGGCGGTGGTGTCCACCTTCTGAATCGTGTAGCCCATCTGTCGCAGTCCATCGAGCGCCCACGTCAGAATCTTCCCGGGGGGATGGCGCACCAGCGCCGTGTGGGACGGCGCCTGCTGCAGCGCTGCCGCCGAGGCGACGGCGACGACGGCCGACGCGACCCGGTGCAGGCTCACGGGCTCTCCGTCCCGCGCGCGTGATGGCGCTTGGCCGCCAGGTCCCCGAAATCGGCCAGGCGCGATGGCGTGAAGGGGAGATCATGTCGGCGGACCGCAGCCATCACCGAGTCGAGCAGAGAATCCTGTTGCGCCGCCAGGTGGATATCGGACGGCTGGCGGTAGAACCAGACTTCTCCATCGATCGCCTTGAGCGCCGCGAGCATGGAATCCAGCGTCGCAAAGGTCACGAGGTGGCCGTTGGCATAGACCTGCGGTTGGTCGGTGATGACGATCCGGATGGTGGAGTCCAACGGCG
>DATGDE010000071.1:0-13803 GCA_035311125.1 Gemmatimonadales bacterium | reverse complement strand
CGCCACTGCCTGCTGGGACGCCCGCAGTGCAGCGACCGGACCGCCTGCGCTGCGCACACGAAATGGAAGCTGGTTGCCGAGCGCGTCGCGGAGTTTTTCCGCGAGACGACGATCGCGGAGCTGCTGCAGGGAGCGGCTGTGCCGGCCTGAGCACCACAGCGAACTCGATTCCTGGAAAGGAGCCGACGATGGCTGAGCAACCGACGACACCGCGCGACGATTCCGACATCCCGCTTGTGCAACGCCTGCTCGACCGGCCATTCCTGCTACTCGTCGCAGGCACCCTGATCATGGTCGCGTTCTACACGGCGTGGGGCCTCTACGAGATCCTGTCCCTCAAGCCCGCCCCCCTCCCCTGACCCGAGGATCCATCCATGCACACCGGTTTGGACTCTCCGCCGCGCATCTGGTGGCTCCCCTTGCACGGGGCCGAGCGCATCTGGGTGACGGTCGCGTTCGCCTGGTGCCTCGTGCTCTTCGCCATGATGCCGCTGTGGCACCTGAAGGGACAGCAGAACCCCTCCGGCATCCGTCACAAGGTCGAGCCCACGCGCTACTACCAGCGCGTGCAGGAGTTCATCAAGCAGTACCAGATCGGCCAGGAGGCGGGCATCCCGATCGTCGCCCCGCCGCCCGGCAGCGACGTGTACCTGCTGGCGCAGATGTGGAAGTGGTCGCCGATCCTGAAGCTCCAAAAGGGCGTCGAGTACACGCTGCACCTCTCGTCACTCGACGTGAATCACGGCTTCAACCTCAATCCCGTCAACGTCAACTTCCAGGTCGTGCCGGGTTACGACTACGGCCTCAAGGTCGTGCCCACCGCGGCCGGGGATTTCCGCATCGTGTGTGACGAGTTCTGCGGCATCGGTCACCACACCATGGTCGGCAAGGTGCTCGTCGTCGATTCCGCCGGAGCGCCCGCCAAGGCGGGAGGTGCTCAATGACCGCCGCCACCGCTCCCGCCGACTTCCGCACCTGCCCGCGGACCAACCTGAAGATCCATGCGGCCGCGGACGCGCTGATCAAAGCCAACGCCGTGGCCGCCACCGTCGCCCTGCTGATCGGCGGCATCGCCGCGATCCTCGTGCTGCTGACCCGCTGGCAAGCGGTGCACCTGCTCCCCGCGGACTGGTTCTACCGCATCCTGACGATCCACGGGATGAGCATGTTGATCTTCTTCATCATCTTCTTCGAGATGGCGATCCTGTACTTCGCCAGCGCGATCGTGCTCAACAGTCGCGTTGCCGCTCCACGACTCGGCTGGGCGGCGTTCGCGCTGATGGTGTTCGGCGCGCTGATGACCGAAGCGACCATGTGGACCGGCCACGCAGACGTGCTGTTCACCTCGTACGTCCCGCTCCAGGCCACCTCCTGGTTCTACCTCGGCGTCATCCTGTTCGCGGTAGGCGCTCTGGTCGTGGTCGGCATCTTCTTCGCCACGCTCGTCGTGGCCAAGCGCGAGCACACCTACCAGGGCTCGGTGCCGCTCGTCACGTTCGGGGCGCTCACGGCGGCGATCATCGCCTTCATCACGCTGGCCCATGGCGCGGCGATCTACATCCCCACCTACCTCTGGTCGCTGGGGCTCATGAAGGTCGATCCCGAGATCTACCGCATGGTGTGGTGGGGACTGGGGCATGCCTCCCAGCAGATCAACGTGGCGGCGATGGTCTCGGTCTGGTATCTGCTCGGCGCCCTGACCGTCGGCTCGATCGTCCTGAACGAGAAGGTCAGCCGCGGGGCCTTCGCCCTCTACATCCTGTTCATCTCGATGGCGTCGGCGCATCACCTGCTCGTAGATCCCGGCCTGGGCTCCGCCTGGAAGGTCTGGAACACGAGCTACTTCATGTACATGGCCGTGCTCGCCTCGATGGTGCACGGTTTCACGGTGCCGGCCGGCCTCGAGGCCGGGCAGCGAGCGCGCGGCCTCACCAAGGGGATGTTCGAGTGGCTGCGCAAGGCGCCGTGGAGCGACCCGGGCTTCGCCGCGATGATCTTCTCCATCGTCGTGTTCGGCTTCGTGGGCGGCATCACCGGGGTCACGTTCGGCACCGAGCAGATCAACATCATCGCCCACAACACGCTGCGCATCCCGGGACACTTTCACGCTACGGTCGTGAGCGGCACGGCGCTCGCGTTCATGGGCCTCACGTACTACGTCATCCCGCTGATCTTCCGCCGCCGGATCGCGTTCTATCCGCTCGCGAAGATCCAGCCGTGGTTGTTCGCGATCGGGATGCTGATCTTCTCGCTCATGATGACCTTCGCGGGGACCTTCGGCGTGCCGCGGCGCCACTGGGACATCACCTTCTCCGGCGCGCCGTTCGACGTGCAGTTCAATCCGGCGGTGAATCTCGTCATGGGCATCATGGCGCTGGGTGGCCTCATGGCCGCGGTGGGGGGAGGGATCTACATCCTGGTGACCGTGTGGTCGGTGTTCTTCGGTGAGCGCCTCCCCGATGGACCGCTGACGGGGCACGGCCTGCCCCCAGGCATCGCGAACCCGCCGAAGCCCCTTCCTCCGGGCGAGCACTCGAAGAAGGCGACGGGCACGCTGGTCCTCGTGTTCGTGTTCCTGGCGGCATTCATCGCCTACTACTTCATCAACTGGAAGCTGCTCTCCGTCGTATGGAAGATCGGTTGACCGCTCCGCAACCCGAGCGGCTCGCCCTGCGCCACTGGGGAACCCTGGTGGCGCTGGGCGCGATCCTCCTGATCACCCTCGGCTGGTGGGCGCTGGCGCTCTGGCCCCTGCCCGCCGAGGCGCCGCCCGCCCTGCTGCGGGCTCGAACCATCTGTTTCGGAACTGCCGACAACGGACTACCCAACGCCATCGGATGGATGATGCTGATCGGGGAGCCGATCATGATCACGCTCCTGCTGGTGAGCGTGACGGGCGGCACGATCATTCGCGAGGCCTTCCAGGGCGTCGCGCGCCACGCACTCGGCCGCCTCGCGCTGAACGCGACGGCCCTCACCATGGTGGCGGCGCTCGCCCTCGCAGGGGCCCGCGTGACCTTCGCCCTGGGGCTCCGTGGTCCCGATCCGATCGGGGTCGGCGGCAACGTCGCCTCAGCCACCCGACTCGACCGCCCTGCGCCCCCTCTCGATCTCGTGGACCAGGACGGCGCCACCGTTACCCTCGCCACGCTCCGTGGGCGGCCGGCGCTCGTGACCTTCGCGTACGCCCATTGCCAGACCGTGTGCCCGCTCGTCGTCGCGAATGTCGTACGCGCCCGGGAGCAGCTCGCGACCCGAGGGGGGGGCGCTCCGCCGCAGGTGGTCGTGATCACACTGGACCCGTGGCGCGATACGCCCTCGCGCCTCCCGGACATGGCGCGACAATGGGGATTGCCGGACGACGCCCACGTGCTGAGCGGTGCGGTACCGGAAGTGGAGGCGACCCTGGACCGCTGGGGAGTCGCTCACAGTCGCAATCTGCAGAACGGGGAGATCACGCACCCCAACCTCGTGTACGTCCTCGACCCAAGCGGCAAGATCGCGTTCGCGTCGAGCGGGGATGCAGATGTGATCGTCGAGCTGGTGCATCGGCTGTGATCTGCAGGTAACTGACTGCTGACAGCTGATAGCTGATAGCTGATAGCTGATAGTCGACCGTCTCACATCGGCGAAATCCCCGACGCCCGAGTGCGTGCCCACACGTTCAACGCCATCGTCGCGGCCGCCAGAACCTCCATCGAGCGGCCGATGACGGCCAGACTCGCCGGTCCGTGGAGCACGGCGACGCTCACGGCCCAGATGCCGCCGTTGAGCAGCGCGAGCGCGAGCCAGGCGAGCCCCTCACGTCCCCGTGCCGCCCGCGTCATGCCGAAGCGCGGAAAGATCCAGTACGCGACCCCCATCACGAGCTGCACGAACCACCCCACCAGCAGCAGCTCGAAATGCACCGGCAGCCAACGCCACACGCCGAGCGGGAGCGGGAGACCCTTTGCCGCGAGCAGCAGGGCGCCGAGCGTGAACCCGGCGAGCAGGTAGGCGAGTGCAGCGCGAATGAACCAGACCGAGGCACGGGGCATGCTCGCTACCGCCCCTTCACCCGCGGCCAGGTGTTGACGACGAACGCCACGGCGCCCAGCCACTGCAGTACGGCTGAAGCGACCAGCGCCCATCCCGCCACGGTCGAGGGATGCGCCGATTGCACCGGCTCCGCCGCGATCCGCAGCAGCAGCCCCAGGTTGAGCAGCACGAAGCTCCCCACGGCCAGGCCATCCACGCCGCGGGGCTGCTCGGGTGAGTACTTGGGGAACATCCAGTAGGCCACCCCGAAGATCATCCCTGTGACCCAGCCGACGACGAGCAGGTGGATGATGACGGGCGTGAGCCAGAACGGGCCGCCCGCCGCCTGCCAGACACTTCCAGCGAGGGCGACGACGAAGTACATCAGGGAGAACTTGACGAACCAGCGCGTGATCGGCGGCATGGGCTACTCGACGATCGCGTCGGCTTCGATTTCCACCAGCATCGTGGGATCCACCAGTCCGCTCACCTGCACCATCGTCGCCGCCGGCCGGATCGCACCGAAGACCTCTCCGTGCGCCTTCCCCACTTCCTTCCAGCGAGTGATGTCGGTCACGTAGGTGCGGGTGCGTACCACGTCCTCGAGCGACGCACCCGCTCGCAGCAGCGCCTGCGCGATGTTGCGCAGCGCCTGGACGGCCTGGGCGTAGGGATCGCCGATCCCGACCAGATGTCCGTGCTCGTCGGTAGCGGTCGTCCCTGCCACGTGGATGACGTTCCCCACGCGTACGGCGCGTGAGTACCCGACGACGGGCTCATAGGGCGAGTTGCCGGAGATGTTGAGACGCTGGAGCATGGGACCTCGGAGAAGGAAAGCTATCAGCCATCAGCTATCAGCTATCAGCTATTACGACGTAGAACGTGGCGCAGCGCTCCCTCAAGATCGGGAAAACGAAACTGGAATCCGGCGGCGAGCAGGCGCGCCGGAACGAGCCGCGCGCTCGTCAGCATCGTTTCGTTCGCCGCTGCGCGGCCAAAGAGGAGCCGGAGCGCGAACGGGGGGACGGGAATGAGCGCCGGTCGCGCCAGCACCCGGCCGAGTGCCCGCGTGAACTCCCCGTTGGTCACCGGGTTCGGGGAGGCGGTGTTGACGGGTCCGGCCAGACCGGGCGATTCCAGGGCGAAGCGGAAGACTCCGATCAGATCGTCGATCGCGATCCAGCTCCAGAAGCGTCTGCCTCGTCCGATCGGACCGCCCAGACCGATGCGAAACAGCGGCAGCAGCGGGCCGAGCAGGCCGCCGCGCCGGTCCAGCACCAGGCCTGTCCGCAGGTATACAACGCGAACGCCGGCCGCCGCCGCAGGGCTGGCCGCGGCTTCCCACGCACGGGATACGTCCGCCAGGAATCCCGTTCCTCCCGTACTTTCCTCGGTCAGCTGTTCGTCACCGCGATCGCCGTAGAAACCACTCCCGGTAACCAGCACCAGCACGCTGGGCCTGCGGGCGAGCCCGGCGATGGCTCGCGCGAGCAACGCAGTCGTGTCCACCCGGCTGTCGCGGATCCGGACGCGTTTGGCCGCAGTCCAGCGTCGTAAGCCGGCGAAGATCGACTCTCCCGAGAGATGCACGACCCCGTCCACGCCTTCGAGTCCCGCCGCATCGATGGCGCCTTCCGCCGGTGACCAGCGCACGTCGCCCTGCGAGAGCGCCGCAGCGCCACGCACCAGCCGGCCGACCCGGTGGCCGGCGGCGCGCAGCGCTGGCACGAGGGCGGTACCGATCAACCCACTGGCTCCCGAGACGATGAGACGCATGGTCCGGGAGACAAGCTATCCAGCCGCCTCTTGCGCGGCACCGCGTATTGTAATACTGTATCGGTACAATGATACAGTCGGCCGCCGCTCGTGTTTGACCATGTCGACCCACGCAGTCCCACCCCGCTGTACGCCCAGATCGCCTCGCGGCTGCGGATCGCCGTCGCGGCGGGAGAGCTGCGTCCGGGTGATGCGTTGCCGTCGGTGCGCCGCCTGGCCGCCCAGCTGCGCGTGAACCCGGCGACGGTGGTCCAGGCCTACCGCGACTTGGAAACCGAAGGCTTCCTGGAGATGCGACAGGGCACCGGCACCTTCGTGCGCGAGCTCCCCCCGGCGCGTCGCAGCAGCGAGCGGGTCCGTCAGGCGACCGCGCTGGTGCGCCAGCTGATCGCGAACGCCAGGCGGCTAGGCGTGTCAATGGACGAATTGCACACCGCGATTCTCGAAGAGATCGGAGCGAAAGCGACATGAGTCATGCGATCGAGATCCGGCGCCTCCACTACCGTGCCGGCAAGAGCTTCGCGATCCCGAGCCTCAATCTGACCGTCCCGGCGGGCTCGATCTACGGATTCCTGGGCCCCAACGGCTCGGGCAAGACCACGACGATCCGGCTCGTGCTGGGCCTCTTGCGGCCGAGCGCCGGAGAGATCCGCGTACTGGGGTCACCGATGCCCCAGAACGCGCCCCGGGTACTGGCGCGTGTCGGCTACGTCCCCGAGCAGCCGCACCTCGATCCCACACTCACCGTCGGTGAGCTGCTCCGGTTCCAGGCGGCGTTTTACCCCACCTGGGAGCACACCTGGGCCGCCGAGCTACTGGAGACGTTCGAGCTGGACGGACGCGCACTCTTCGGGCGGCTGTCCAAGGGCCAGAAGGGGAAGGTCATGATGCTGCTGGCCCTGGCGCAGCAACCAGAGCTGCTCGTGCTGGACGAGCCGACCGATGGGCTCGACCCCGTGGTGCGCCGCGACATGCTGGCGGCGCTGCTCGATTACGTCTCCGAGCGCGGCGCCACGGTGTTCATCTCCAGCCACCTGGTGCACGAGCTGGAGCGCATGTGCGACTGGATCGGCGTGATGGACCAGGGCCGGCTCGTGACCGAGCTGCCGATGGAGCGCTTCAAGAACGGTATCAAGCGCCTGGTGGTGTCGGACGCGCCGCTGGACCTCACGGTGACGCCGTTCTCGCTGCTCTCCCGCGAGCGCAACGGCGCCGCCACCGAAACCTGGCTGGTCCGGGACTGGGAGCCCGAGATGCAGTCGTTCTTCGATTCCGCGGGTGCGTCGCTGCAGCGCGTGATCGATCTCGACCTGGAGGACGGCTTCGTCGAGCTGCTGCGCACCTTCCGCACTCCCCGGGGCGAGGAGGCTCAGTGATGTTCCGCGTGCTGCTGTATTCCCAGTGGAAGTGGACGCGTCTCGTGGTCACCCTGGGGACCATCGCGGCTTTCGTCCTCCCCATCGCGTCCGTGCAGGGCGCCTCCTACAATGCGGCGAGCCCGATGCGCGCCGGCGAGATCCTGAATGCGATGCAGTCCTGGGGTGTGCTGTACCCTGCGCTCGCCGCAGCGCTCGGCTTGCTCGTGGCGATGGCGACCTGGGCGCCGGACCATCGCGGCCGTCACGTGCATGCGCTGTCGCTTCCCCTGCCCCGCTGGCGCTACGCGCTGCTGCGATTCGGGGCGGGACTCCTGCTCCTGACGCCGCCGGTATTGGCGCTGCTCGTGGGCGCGGTGCTTGCCACGAACACCGCCGCGATCCCGGTGGGGCTCGAAGGCTATCCGGTCGCCCTCTGCCTCCGCTTCGCGCTCGCCACCACAGTGGCATTCTCGATCTTCTTCGCCATCTCGGCCGGCACGACGCGTACGGCCGCGGTCATTCTGGCGTTGATGGGCGCCATCGTCGCGGTCCAGTGGCTCGCCGCGGCCGCCAACCTGCAGGTCGACCTGCTCACGCCGCTGCAAAGCGCCGTGCTCAATTGGCCGGGCCCGTTGGCGATCTTCTCGGGCCGCTGGATGCTGATCGATGTGTAGCCGGGCTGAGGCTGGCTTCCCGGCCACGCAAGCGACGCGGCACGCCTGGCACGTCCTCATCCTGGCGACGATCGCGGTGCCCCTCCATCTCGCTGCACAGGGCACCGCCGCCCTGCAGGCCCGCGCCGACAGCCTCCTGCGCGAGTGGGAGCAGGCCAACCTGTTCGCCGCCGTGCAGGACTCGCTGCGCTCCGCCCAGCGCATCGCCGGCCGGGACACGATCCGCGTCGGCGCCCTGACGATCCTCGTCAACCCCTCGCCCCTGCCGGTGGCACGGGCCGCCGCACAAGCCTGGCCGGTGATCGAGCGGTTTTACGGGCCGGTCGCCCGGAACCTGGTCACGCGTCCGGTCATCATCCAGGCTGTCGATCCCGACACCGCAACGCTCACGTCTGGACCAGGGGGCGTGCTTCGAATTCCGTGGGACCAGGAACAGTCCCAGCTCGTCCGGACGCTGGTGGGTACGGCGAACCTGGGAAGCATCGACCGCGGCCTGCGCGACTGGCTCGGCGGTCCTGTCACGCCGTGGCTCGACCTCAAGCCGCAGCTCGGCCGGGTGTACGTGCAGCTCGCCACGGCCCCCTCCCAGGCCGTGCGTCGCTGTTTCGCGGGCGCCATGGCGGCGTGCCGTGATGCGTTGTCCTTGACCGGCACCGCGGACTCGATCGGCCGCTGGTACGGACCGGATGAGCGACGGTATCTCGTGACCAGGCAATCCTGGCGTGCTGAACGGGGGTGGCGCGAGGCGGAGTTTCACTCTTGCTACACCGGCAGCGATTCGGCGTGTCTCGACCTGCTCGAATCCATTTCGCCTGGCAATATCCCACCACCCCTGGACTACGGAGCGCGCTACGCGCTACTGGCGACGGCCGTCGCCCTGGGCGGTCGGGAGACGTTCTCCCGGCTCCTCGCCTCCGCGAAGGAACCGATCGGCAGGCGGCTGGCCGAGGCTTCTCTCGTCACCGAGGACTCGCTCGTCGCGCGCTGGCGCGCCGCTGTTCTGGCGGCGCCTCCCCAACCGGTCTCGCTGCCGCCCTGGGGACCGTTGATTGCGGTCGCGTGGGCCGGCGTGTTCACGGGTTGCGCCCTGAGGAGCTCGCGATGGCGCGCGTGAGGTGGTGGATCGGGTCGACGCTGCTGGTCTGCGCGGCTGTGGGGTTCGCGTACCTGCCGCCGCGCGCCGAGCCGGTCTTCGCCCGGCGCTACCGGGAGGAGCCCGTCCCGCCATATCGGTATCGGGTCCAGGAGCTGGCCGACGCCTGGCGCTCTACGGCGCTCGAGCTGCGCCTGCGGCAACACCGTGAGCGGTTGCGCCCCGAACTGGAGCGGCGCCGGGCGCTCGAGATTCCGGGCCCCGCTGTGCTGCTGGATTGGCCGGCCGTGCCCGATTCCCTGAGCCGCCTATACCTTGCGCGCCTCGATAGCGTGTGGCAGGACCTCAGGCTTGGAGTGTCGAAGATTTCCGTGGGCGTTGTGGTCGCATTCGACGTTCACCCCTCGGACCCCACAACGCCCAGCGACCCGCCTCCCCATACAGCTTACCTGTTGCCCGACTCCACCGATCGAAACACCTGCATTGTGTATGAGACCTTCACGCGTGCGTACTGGTCGCCCCCTAATCTGGGACCGTGTGCGTACTACGCCGCATTCGGTGCTCCGGGACGGGAAATCGAGCGATGGCTGAGCGGCCGACAGTTCGATCTGGCGATCGCACCCTTGTGGACGGGGCCGGCGCAGCCCAGTCGGACCGACGGCTACTTTCTCAGCGACATCCGAAATAACGCACGGTTCTGGCTTCAGCCCGCAGCCGTTGCCTGCGTCGCGGGGCGGGTAGAGGGCTGCCGAGCAGCCGCTCTGGAATCTCCACCGATGAGCCACGACGCGTCGCGCGTTGTGAGCCTGGACCGGTGGTGGCGACCCCCCGCCCTGGCCGGCGGGACACATTACCTCGCCGACGTCGTCCGCTCCGTCGGCCGCGAGCGGTTCCAGCGCTTCTGGAACTCCGAGCTTCCCGTGGACACGGCGCTCGCTGAAGCGCTGCGCATGCCGGTCGGCGAGTGGACGAGGCGGTGGCAGGCCGGGCTCGTTCACCCGATTCGGCTGGGCGCCGCCCCGAGTGCCGGTAGCGCGATACTCGCCGCGCTCCTCGCCCTTGCGGCACTCGGCATCGTGCTGCGCACTGCCGCGCGCCGCACAGTCCGATGAGCCTGCGACCCCACGCTGCCTGCGCCGTCGCCTGGCTGCTCGTGCCGGTCGTCGCGATGGGCCAAAGTCGCTGGGAGCGACAGGTGCAGGCACGCCTCGCGCAGACGAGCGCCACGCTGGCCACCTCCGGATACGCGACGGCACCCGGGACCGCCACTGGCCAACTCGACAATGGCGAGATGGCCGGCGACACCGTGACGCTCGCTGCCGGCGCCACCTACGTCCTGGTCGGCGCTTGCGACGACGACTGCCGGGACCTCGAGCTCGGCCTGTTCGCCGCGAACGGCTACGAAGTGGATGCCGCGCGAGGGGCCGGGAACGCGCCGATCGTCCGGGTGACGCCACACGAGACCCAGCGGTACCGCTTCACGGTCCGCATGACCGGCTGCGGGAAGAACCCCTGCTGGTACGGGGTGCGGCTATTTGCCCGCAAATAGCGGATAGAAGGCGGTGTGGGCGGACGCTATGTTCCTCACCGTGACGCACGCCACTTCCACTCCGCCCGCCGCCGCCTCGCGCCAGTGGCGCATCGTGCTGGCCCGGGACCGGCGCTACGACGGCGCGTTCGTCTACGCCGTACGCTCGACCGGCATCTTCTGTCGCCCGTCCTGCCCCAGCCGGCGTCCGCGCCGCTCCCTGGTGCAGTTCTATCCCATTCCGGAGGCCGCGGAAGCCGCCGGCTTCCGGGCGTGCCGGCGCTGCCGCCCGACGCAGGTCCCCGCGGCGGACCCGGCCGTTGCCCTCGTCCGCGAGCTGTGCCGCGCGATCGACGCCCATCCCGATGAACCCGCCGATCTCACGACGCTCGGCCGACGCGCCGGTCGCTCGCCCCATCAGGTGCTGCGGGCGTTTCACCGCGTCCTGGGCGTCAGTCCCAAAGCGTACGTTGACGCCCGGCGCCTCGACCGCCTCAAGACGTCGCTCAAACGCCATCGTCATGTGAGCCCGGCCATCTACGATGCGGGATACAGCTCCTCGAGCCGGGTGTACGAGCGCGCTGCTGCGGCGCTGGGCATGACGCCGGCGGCCTATCGCCGGGGAGGGCGCGGCGCAGAGATCCGCTACACCGTCGCCGCCTCACCATTGGGCGCGCTGCTCGTGGCGGCCACCGACCGCGGCGTGTGCCGCATCAGTCTGGGCGATGCCACGGCGAGCCTCGAGCGCGACCTGCGCCACGAGTTCCCCGCCTCGACCATTCGACGGGATGCCGGCAGACTCGCCGCCTGGGTACAGCGCATCCTGCGCCACCTCGAAGGGCGCGCGCCGCACCTCGACCTGCCGCTCGACATCCGCGCGACGGCATTCCAGCAGCGCGTCTGGGCGGAGCTGCGGAGGATTCCGTACGGAAGCACGCGCTCCTACCGCGCAGTGGCCCGCGCGATCGGACGTCCCCGCGCCAGCCGCGCGGTGGCGCGCGCTTGCGCTACGAACCCCGTCGCCCTGGCGATCCCCTGTCACCGCGTGGTGCGCGAGGACGGCGCGCTGGGCGGGTATCGCTGGGGGATCGCGCGCAAGCGGGCGCTACTCGAGCGCGAGCACGAGCGCGCCGCTACCGCCTGAAGGAGCCTTCACCGGCGTTTCAGCCGGGCGCATGCCCGCATCGCGCATGATGCGCGCATGGACGAGACCGGATTCGAAGTGCGACTCACACTACAGCGCGACTACCAGATCGCCGCGGATTTCGGCATCCCGGAAGCGCCCGACCTCACGTTCGACGAGCCCCGCCCGCTCGGTGAGGGCGCGGGGCCCAACGCGGCGCGCGTGCTGGCGGCCGCGGTGGGCGACTGCCTGAGCTCGAGCTACCTGTTCTGCATGCGTCGCGCGCACATCGACGTGAAGGAGCTGAAGACGACCGTAACGGGCACGTTCACGCGTAATGCGAACGGCCGGCTGCGGATCGGCGGCCTGAAGGTCCGGCTCGAGCCCCTGCTCGCCACCGACAAGCCGGAGCGCGCCGCCCGCTGTCTCGAGTTGTTCGAGGATTTCTGCGTGGTGACCCAGAGCGTGCGCGACGGAATCGATGTCCAGGTAGCGGTGACGCCCGCCCCGGAGCTCGCGAAGGTCTGACCTAGGGCGCCAGCCAGTAGCTCACTTTCAGCGCCAGGAAGTTGTCGCCGGTGACCCGGAAGCTGTCCCACAGCGCTCCCGGTCCCACCAGCGCCCCCCGCGTGTCGGCGGCGAAGCGGCTCTGCTGCCAGACGAGATACAGCGTGCTCCCAGGACGCCACTCCCACCGCACGACCAGATTGCTGCGGAACGACAGGACGTTGAAGTCGGGATTGCCGATGTCGCGGCGATATCCGCCCACGTCCTTCAGCGTGTACGCGCCGGCTGAATCGCGGACGAGGCTTGGGGTCGCGGTCGTGTCGAGCGAGTAGAGCGTGAGGTCGGTGGACCGCCCGCGGGCGAGCTCGCCGATGCCGTAGTACCGGCCGCTGGCGGCGAAAGGCTCGGCGTACAACTCGAGCGTCAGATCGGGGGTCACCGTGTAGGTCATGCGCAGTTGCGCCGACAGAGTGCTGCGGTCGATGAACCCGAACAGATAACGCCGGCCGTAGGTTGCGGGCCTCCCGGAGTCGAGCGTCGCGATGTACTGCCGGGAAGAGATCTCACGCGCATAACTCGGCGTCACCGACACTTCGATCCGGTTGGCGGGCCGGATCGAGAGCCGGCCGCTCAGCTGGGATGCCTCCCCGCCCAGCGCATCCGTGCCGTAACTCATCCGGACGTTCCACGAGGTCTTCGCGCCGAAGCTGCTGCCGATGCGCACACCGCTTCCCCAGGAGTACGGCGTGGCCATCAACGGGCCGCCACGCGTCAGCGCGTGGTCGAGCGAGGCCCAGGACTGATACAGGTACGCGTTGACCGTCCAGAAGTTCTTGAACGTGACGTCGGCGTTCTGCTGGGTCTCCGCAAACTGCCTGATCCCCCCGAAGTCCCACTCGGCGTCGCCGGAGACATTGAAGCCGAAGCTCTGGTACCACGGGCCCGGATGGGTCTCGCGATAACCCAGGCTCGCGGAGCCGTTCCGCCCGTCGGCGTTGAACAGCCGGCCCGCGTCGTTCAGCTCCAGGCCTGGTGATTCGATCCCGAACCCCGCGTCATAACGCCAATGGCCACCGCCCGTCTTGCCGAAATCGAGGCCGAGCGTGTAGCCGTTCAACGCGGTCCGAGTGGAATCGAGCCGGATGTAGCCGGCGTCGGGCCGCTGGTAGAAATGTACCGGACTCGATTGGATCCCGATCAGGGCGGGGGCATCACCCTGCACGGCGCTGAATCCCGCATACCCGCTCAGCCGATAGACCCCGCCGGCCCACCGGATCAACCCGTCTACGCCGCCGGTGAATGCCTGGCGATCCAGCAGCGAGTCGAGCGCCGATCCCGGCGCGAGGTCGCGTCGCACGGCGGTGAGGGTGAAGCCGATGGTCGAGGCGTTGGCGCCGAATTGCTGCTGTGCCCGCACCACGCCGTAGGCCGTGGGCGGCGCCACCTGGGGCCGAGTGAACGTCGCCGTCGCCGTATCGTAGGTGCGGGCGAACTCCCGGGCGGTGACCGCGGCGAGCGTCCCCACGGAGAATCCCGACGCGGTGCGCCCTGTCAGCTTGCCGGCCGCGAGGATCGTGGAGTTGGAGGGATAGTCCACGAAGTCGCCCGCGGCATTACCGCGCGGCGGCGCCCCGATGCGGCGCGAGTAGTAGTAGTTCGGCCCGTCGCCGCGCAGCAGGTGATTCCCCTCCAGGAAGAACGGCCGCTTTTCATCGAAGAACACCTCG
>DATGDE010000070.1:0-6008 GCA_035311125.1 Gemmatimonadales bacterium | reverse complement strand
GCTCAAGGGTCTGCTCGGCGGGTTGGCCGCCATCGGGTTGTCCTATGTCGCCTACGTGTTCATCAACCGGTTCCTCATCGCCTCTTCCTTCTTCACAGCGGTCCAGGCGTTGGGCGTGGTGGCGTTCGGGACGGTGATCGGGCTGATGGGAAGTCTGCTCAGCGTCGGGCGACATCTGCGACGCGTATGAACGGCGGGCCTGGGACGAGGGACGGCGGACGGGGCTGGATCGTCGCGAGCCTCGCGCTTGCCCTCGCCACGCTTCCCTCGGCTCCGCTGGTCGCGCAGCGCCCGACGCTCGAGCAGCAGATGCGCGACAACCAGCAGCGGCTCGAGGGCATTCGCCGGGAACGGACTCAGGCACAGCAGGATCTGGAGCGGCTGCGCGCCCAGGTTCACAGCCTCGCCGACGAGCTGACCAACCTCGAGCGTCAAAAGGAGACGACCAATCGCATCGTGAACGAGCTGGACCGTCAGGTGCTCCAGCTGGGCGACGCGATCGACCGCATCACGGTGGACCTGGTGCTGGCGCAGGATGCGCTGGATGAGAAGCGCGCCGTGGCGGAACGGCGGCTCGTCGACATCTACAAGCGCGGCCCGCTGTACGCCTACCAGGTGCTGTTCGCGGCCGAGAGTTTCGGCGATCTCCTGTCCCGCTACAAATACCTCTATCTCGTCAGTCGCCAGGATCGGCAGCTCGCCAACGAGATGAACCGGCTGCGGGACCGGATCGCGCAGGAGCGGCGCGGCCTGGTGGAAGCCCGCGACGCACTGGAGCGCCGCCGCACCGAGCGCGCGGAAGAGCTGCAGCACTTCGTGGATCTCACGACGCAGCGGCAACGCAGCCTGCGTGAGACCCGCCGCAACGTGGAGCGCGTGCAGGAACGCCTGACGGCTACCGATGCCGAGGAGCGGCGTGTGGCCAACGCCATCGCCGGGCTCGAGCGGGCGCGCCGGGAGGCCGAGGCCCGGGGCGCCGTCCCGACGACCGGCGCGATCACGAGCGGGAGCCTGGGCTCGCTCGACTGGCCGGTGACCGGCCGTGTGGTGTACGACTTCGGCCCGGCCGCCGGTCCCGACAACACTCGCATCATGTGGCACGGCATCGGCATCGCCGCCGACGAGGGCACGGCCGTGAAAGCCGTCGCGCCCGGCACCGTGGCGCTGGTCGGTCCGCTCGGCACCTACCTCACGACGGTGATCGTGGATCACGCAGGCGGCTTCTACACGATCTACGCCTCGCTCAACGATGCGGCGGTCGCCAAAGGCGACCGCGTGATCCGGGGTCAGGTGATCGGTCACGTCGGCGGCGGCACGACCGAGCAGGGTCCGCATCTGCACTTCGAGATCCGGGGCCCAGGGCAGATCGCCCTCGATCCGCTGAACTGGCTGAAGCCACGATAACGGCCCATGCGAATACGTAAGGACGGGGCGTGGGCCCCCCTGACGTCTCTTCCTTACGTCGTATCGTTGTGCGCCTGCGCCGCCCCGGCGAACCGGGTGGAGGTGGCGGGCACCGTCGAAATCCGCGACATCCAAATCGCCCCCCTTGCGGCGGGCCGCGTGGCCCGCCTCCTGAAGGACGAGGGTGACTCGGTGCGCCGCGGCGACACCATCGCGGTGCTCGAGCAACCCGGCCTCCCGGCGCTGATCGGCCAGCGCCGGGCGCAGGCACAGGCGGCCCAGCGGCGGACGGCGGAGGTGCGCGCGGCGGTCGCGGACAGCGCGCGGGCGGCGAACGACCTCGCCCGCGCGGCTCCCCTGCGCGCGCAGGGCATCGTCTCGGCGCAGCAGTACGACGGCCTGGCAACCGCCGCCGCGGCGGCGACCGCCCGGGTCCAGGCGGTGCGCGCGGCCGCCAGCGAATCCCGCGCGGCCGCGGAGGGACTCGCCGCCACCGAGGCGATCCGCGACGAGCTCGTGCTGCTCGCCCCCGCCGACGGCATCATCCTCACGCGTTATCGCGAGCCGGGCGAAGCGGCCGGCGTCGGCATGCCGGTCGTTTCGCTCGGCGTCGTGTCGCAGCCCTGGGTTCGCGCGTACGTCGGCGAGCCGCACATCGCGCGGCTGCATCTCGGCCAGACCGTGACGATCCGGGCCGACGGCCTGCCGGCGCCCGTCACCGGACGGATCGTCGACATCGCGACACGCGCCGAATTCACCCCGCGCGCCGCTCTCACCGACCGCGAGCGGGCGGATCTCGTCTTCGCGATCAAGGTGGGATTCGAGGACCCGGCCGGGCGCCTCAAGGCGGGCATGCCCGTGACGATCGAGGTCCCGCTCACGCCGTGAGCGACCTCGCGGTCGACATCCAGCAGTTGACGCGCCGCTTCGGCGCCCTCACCGCCGTGTCCGGGCTGACGCTCCAGATTCCCCGCGGCCAGGTGTTCGGCCTGCTCGGGCCCAACGGCTCGGGCAAGACCACGACGATCCGCATGTTGTGCGGTCTGCTCGATCCCACCGAAGGCACCGCCTCCGTTGCAGGAATCGACATCCGCACGGCCCCGGAGCGGGTGAAGATGCAGATCGGCTATATGTCCCAGCGGTTCGGACTGTACGAGGATCTCACCGTCGCCGAGAACCTGGCGTTCTACGGCGGGATCTACGGTCTCACCGGCCGGGTGCGCGCCGAGCGCACGGCGGAGGTCGTGGGATTCCTGGGCATCGGCGGGCGGCTGGGACAGCTGGCGGGGCAGCTCTCGGGCGGGTGGAAGCAGCGCCTGGCACTGGGCTGCGCGCTGCTGCACCGGCCTCCCGTCCTGTTCCTCGACGAGCCGACGGCCGGCGTCGACCCGGCGGCACGACGCAACTTCTGGCAGGCCATCCATGGCCTCGCCAGCGGCGGCACGACCGTGCTCGTGACGACGCACTACATGGACGAAGCGGGACGCTGCGACCGTCTCGCGATGATGAGCCTGGGC
This sequence comes from Gemmatimonadales bacterium, assembly GCA_035311125.1. Classification (GTDB taxonomy): domain Bacteria; phylum Gemmatimonadota; class Gemmatimonadetes; order Gemmatimonadales; family GWC2-71-9; genus DASTHG01. The sequence goes on along the minus strand of DATGDE010000070.1, from coordinate 3,087 downwards.
CGTCTGATCGCGCTCGGCACGCCGGCGGAAGTCGCCGCGCAGGTCGGCGGCCGGACGCTCGAGGATGCGTTCATCATCCTCCAGGAGCGCGACGAGCGATGATGCCCCGCTTCTGGCCGATGGTCCGTAAGGAATTCATCCAGATGAAGCGCGACCGGCTCACGCTGGGGATCATGATCGGGATCCCCATCGTGCAGCTGCTGATGTTCGGCTACGCGATTCAGACCGACGTGCGGCACATTCCGACGGTGGTCCTGGACCGCTCGCGCACGCCGGAGAGCCGCGACCTGATCGCGGCGTTCCAGAACACGGGCAGCTTCCGCATCGTGGAGCACGTGGACGGGCTGCCGGCGCTCGACGCGGCCATCGAGCGGGGACGGGCGCAGGCCGGGATCATCGTTCCGCCCGAGTACGCGCGCGACCTGGGCCGCGGCGGGACGGCGACGGTGCAGATCGTGATCGACGCCTCCGACCCCCTGTCCTCACAGTCCGCGCTGGCCGCCGCGGCCGGCGTCGGCCAGGTACGCAGCCTGGGGGCGCTGGAGGCCGCCGCCGGCCGCTCGAGCCTCCCGCTTGAGGTGCGCGTACGGCCGCGCTACAATCCCGGCCTGCGCAGCCCGAACTACATCGTGCCCGGCCTGGTAGGCGTGATCCTCACGCTGACCCTCGTCCTCATCACGGCGATGGCGATCGTCCGGGAGCGCGAGCGCGGCACTCTGGAGCAGCTGATCGTCACGCCGATCACCAAGACCGAGCTGATGCTGGGCAAGATCGCCCCCTACATCGGCGTCGGCATCGTGCAGATGACCGCGGTGCTCACGCTGGGCCGCTTCGTGTTCGACGTGCCGCTCTCGGGCAGCCTGCTGCTGCTCTACGGCGTATCGCTGATCTTCGTCATCGCCAGTCTCTCCTTCGGCCTGTTCATCTCCACCATGGTCACCAACCAGCAGCAGGCGATGCAGGTCAGCTTCTTCTTCGTGATGCCCAATATCCTGCTCTCCGGCTTCATGTTCCCGCGCGCCGCGATGCCCGCGCTGTTCCAGTGGTTCAGCCTGCTGCTGCCGCTTACCCATTATCTCCAGGTGCTGCGCGACATCCTGCTCAAGGGCGTGGGCCTGGAGGCGATCTGGCCCCAGGTGCTGATCCTGTGCGGGTTCGCCGTGGCGTTGATCTCGCTCGCCGTGCGGAGGTTTCACAAGACGCTCGACTGAACTGCCGTGCTCGGTCAGCGCGTCGGTCGCATCCGGGAATACCACGCCCCGCCCTCCATGCACATCTTTGTATTCATGCCTCCGGCTCCCGAGACACGATCCGCGCGCCGACGCATGGTCCGCCGCCAACTCGCGGCGCGCGGCATTCGCGACGCCCGCGTACTGGCGACGATGGCCCGCGTTCCGCGCGAGTGGTTTCTGGCCGACGGCCTCGACGCGCAGGCCTACCGCGACGGCCCGCTGCCGATCGGCAACGGACAGACGATCTCGCAGCCCTACATCGTGGCCCTGATGACCGCGGCGCTCGGCGCCCACCGCATGCACCGGGTCCTCGAAATCGGCACGGGATCGGGCTATCAGACCGCCGTGCTCGCCCAGCTCGTGCGGCACGTGTTCACCGTCGAACGCCTGCCGGATCTGCTGGTCGAGGCGGAAGAGCGGCTGCGCCGGCTCCGGATCGCGAATATCACGACGCGACTCGGCGACGGGGCCGCCGGTTGGCCGGAGGCGGCGCCGTTCGACGGCATCCTCGTCACCGCCGCAATTCCGCGTGTGCCGCAACCCCTGCTCGAGCAGGTCACGACAGGCGGGCGCATCGTGGCACCGTTCGGTGACCAGGTGGAACAGGAGCTGGTCATCCTGGAGCGCGGCCCGAACGAATGGGTCGAGCGCCGGTCGGGGGGCGTCCGTTTCGTACCGCTGATCTCACGGCTCGCCTTTCCGGCGGAGTCGGCGTGACCCGGCACGATGACCTGCTGGGCGCGCACGTCTCGACCCAGGGCGGCGTGGCCACCGCGCCCGAACGGGGGCGAGCGATCGGTGCGCGCGCGCTCCAGGTGTTCACCAAGACGCCCAATCAATGGCGCGAGCCCGCGATCGACGCTGCGCAGGCCGGGGCCTTCCGCGCTGCGCTGGCCCGGGAGCGAATCCGGGCCGTGGTCGCGCACGACAGCTACCTCATCAACCTGGCGTCGCCGGATGCCGCGTTGCGGCACCGCAGCGAGGAGAGTTTCGCTCGCGAGCTCGAGCGCTGCCGGCTGCTCGGCATCCCCTGGGTGGTCAGTCACCCGGGCAATTTCATGGACGACCGCGCTGCCGGTCTCGAGCGCAACGCGCGCAGCTACGCCGCGTGCCTGGCCCGCGTGACCGGCCCAGGCGTGCTGATCGAGGGGACGGCCGGAGCGGGTACGGCGCTGGGGGCGACGTTCGAGGAGCTGGCGGCACTGCGGGAGGCGGTGCCGCCCGCCGTCCGGTCCCGCGTGGGATTCTGCCTCGACACGGCACATCTGCATGCTGCCGGGTATGATGTGGCCGCCAACGTGGCGGCGGTCTGGGAGGCGTTCGACCGGATCGTGGGGTGGGCCCATCTGCGGTGTCTGCACCTGAACGACTCGCGGGTGGCGCGCGGATCGCGCATCGACCGGCACGCGTGGATCGGCGAAGGCGCGATCGGCCCGGAGGCGTTCCGTCGCATCATGCGAGACCCGGAGTTGGCGAAAGTGATTAAGATTATCGAGACGCCGAAGGCCGACGACCCCGTGCGCCACGACCGGCGCATGTTACGGCGGCTGCGGGCGTACGCACGCGCGGCCCGAACCGCGGCGGGCTGAGGGGCATCCATGCGACGCTGGTCAACCGGAGCACTCCACGGCGTGGCGCGCGCGATCGCGACCCTGCTGCTGATCCTGCAGGCGGCGGCAGGCGGAGCCGTGGCGCTGGCGCATGCCAGCGATTCCCTCGCCGGGCCTGCCACGCTCGAGTCGCATCACAGCGCGCAATGCGTCACCCTGCACGACGCCGCGCGGTGTGCCCAATGCCAGTACCACGCGAGCCGCGTGCTGCCCGCGTCCCGGCGCTGCGCGCCGTTCTCATCCGG
>DATGDE010000069.1:0-9224 GCA_035311125.1 Gemmatimonadales bacterium | reverse complement strand
CGCTCAAGAAGGACCGGGCGTTCTTCTTCGTCGCCTACGATCAACAGCTGTATGACGAGGTCAAGCAGCGTACGCGGCCGCAGAGCGCGGCGCTCGACTCGCTGACCACCTTTCTGAGCACCGCCTACGGCGGGGCGCTGGCCGGAGATTTCGGCCCGATCTCCCGCACCAACGACGCGCGCGCGGCGCTGGTGAAGCTCGACTTCCGCCTGTCGCCCAAGCACAATCTGTCGCTGAAGTACAACTACACCTGGTCGCAGCAGAAGAACGGCACGTTCGACCTCGACACGTGGGGCGCCAGCGCGAACGGGCTGGAGCGGGACTATTCCAACGCGGTCAACGGCAGCCTGCACTCGTTCCTGAGCTCGAACACGACCAACGAGCTGCGTTTCCAGTATTCCCGCGAAGACCGCCCCCGGCCCTACAACGGGCCCATCAATCCCGTGTCGGGGACGCCGTTCAAGGACACCGACATGGATTTCGGGAACGCGTTCCGCATCGGCATGCCGTTCTTCCTGCCGGTCAAGGACCACGACACGCGGTTCCAAGCCGTGGACAACTTCTCGCTCAGCCACGGCAACCACCTCTTCAAGTTCGGCGGGGAGTTCAACCGCACCGAGACGGTTCAGACGTTCATCGGGTTCGCCAACGGCCGGATGGCGTTCAACAGCGTGACCGGATTCATCAACTACGTGACCCAGGGGTCGGGGTACGTCGAGTGTTCGAACGGGACCAGCAACAACAGCGGCACGTGCCCGGTCGGCACCACCATCACTGGACCAGTCGTGCTCTACCTGCAGTTCGCCGGCGTGCCGCCGCTCAGCGTGGACCAGGCCGGCACCCAGTCGATCGTACAGAACGAGTACGCGCTGTACGCGCAGGACACCTGGAAGCCGACTTCACGGTGGACGGTGAACTACGGCCTGCGCTGGGAGGCCCAGATCGAGCCCGATCCGATCACGCCTCCGTCGCAGGTGTTCTTCGCCCCATTCATCGGCAAGACCGTGACCAACGCCAAGGGCTCGTTCACCTTTCCCTCCGATGGCACGATCCCGTCCGACAAGAAGATGTTCCAGCCGCGGCTCGGGGTCGCCTACGACGTGAAGGGCGACGGCATGCAGGTGCTGCGCGCGTCCGCCGGCCTGTACTACGCCCGCATCCCCGGGCTGAACCTGGCGAGCTCGCGGAGCACCAATGGATCGGTAGGGCAGACGCTGTTCCGCAACAGCGCGCTGATTCCCATCCTCGGGCGCCCGCCTGCCTATGACAGCCTGCTCGCGAGCCCGGTGACCGGCCCGTTCGACCCGGACGTGTACGTGTTCTCCAAGGACTTCGAGAACCCGCGTACCCTCAGCGCGTCGGTGGGCTACGAGCGCCGGTTCGGGAACTACATGGCCCTGTCGCTGATGTACACGCATGCCAGCACGGATCACCTGACCCGGTTCATCAACCGCAACGACGCGGCATTCGGGAGCCCCTGGTCTACCGGCCTGGCACCAGCGGGCGCCAATGGCATTGGTACGCTCTGGACCGTCGAAAGCACGGCGAAGTCCCGTTACAACGCGTTCACCCTCGGGGTGAAGCGCATGCTCGACCCGCATGTGCAGTTCGAGGCGAACTATACGCTGTCGTTCGACAAGGCGGACGACGACAACGAGCGCGATCCGTTCACGCTGCGCTACGCGCAGGTCGATTCGCTCGGCAGGGAGTACAACTGGAGCGACCGCGACCAGCGGCACCGCTTCAATGCGTGGCTGTTGACCAGCGTGAAGGGGTTCTCGATCAACAACCGCGTGAGCTACTTCTCGGCGCAGCCGACGTCGGCCAGCTGTGGGCCCCGCCCGGGGAACCCGTTCGCGCCTCCCGCGGGTCAGCGGGCGACGGGCGCCGCGGATCGCATCTGCGCCGACGGGCACATCCTGCTCCGCAACACGTTGCGCAAAGACAACGCCTACTTCTCGTGGGATCTGCGCGTGTCGAAGATGCTTCCGGTGGGTCGGCCGGGGCAGCAGCTCGAGGCCATCGTCGAGGTCTTCAACCTGACGGGCTCGGACAACTTCCGCGATCCGGCGTTCGCGACCTATCTCAACTTCGACGGCACGATCCGTTCGGGTCTGGGCGACCCGCGGCAGCTGCAGGTCGGGGCGCGGTGGGTGTTCTGAGCTAGGCGGAAAAAAGGCGGACGAAGGCGGACAAGGGCGGTCGAGGCTACGGCCTCATTCCGCCCTTGTCCGCTCTTCCGAGCAGCACGATCCCCGACATCCGCCGCATCTCCTCGCGCGTCTTCTTCGGGTAGAGCTTCCCCACCAGGTTCCAGAACCCGGCGAGCGGCATGGTCCGCTTGAGCCGCAGCGACTCCTCCCACATCGAGCGGAACTCCGCCTCCCGCCATCCCGCTGGTCCGAAGAAGGCCGTTCCCTCGGGCGGCGCGAAGCGGAATGGCGCGCTCCGCTCCACCGATTTCCCCCAGGTGCGCGCCATCAGCTTGAGCAGCCGCGGGGTCGCCAGGTCCATGAGCCACCAGGCGAGCGGGGAGCAGCCGTGGAGATCACGGGCGAGCGCCGCGACCTGGTCGGACTCGAGATAGATGAGGAGCCCTTCCGTGATGGCGAGCGCGGGACCCGGGCCGGCCGCCACGTGCCGCAGCACGTCGCGGCGCTGCGCTGCATCGGACAGGTCCGCGGGGGCCCATTCGAGCGCGCACCGCGCGGTCTCCCCGGACAACGCGTCCCGCTTGTAGCCCTGGATGGCCGACAGGTCGACGTCGATCCAGCGCAGAGTCCGAGGCAGCTCGAGACGGTACGGGCGGGCGTCGAGCCCCGCCGCCAGGTTCACCACGGTGCGGACGCCGTCCCGCGCGATGGCGCGCAGCAGGATCTCGTCCATCACCGCGGTGCGCACGATCATCGGCCAATCCCAGCTCCGTCCGCGCGGCAGTGCCCGGACGATCGCCTCCCCCCGCTCGCCCGCGAGGCGTTTGGCGTAGGGATCGCGGAAGAGGGCGTCGGGGCGCTCCGACTCCATGGCGCGGTACACGGCGACCCAATGGGCGGTGTCGGAAACGTGCGAGATCTGCTGCGGACTGGACATGGGGCAAACCTAGCATGTAGCCGCGCGGAAGGGTGGGGGATATCGTTTCCGCCCATGACCCGAGACACGACGCGCGTCCTCCCCCTTCCACGTCTCCTGGCCCTGACGACCCTGATCGGCATGGCCGCGGGAGACTCGCTCGCGGCCCAGACGTCCCCGCGGGCACTGACGGCCGGGGACCTGGTGTATCGCCTGCGCGCGGTCGCCGACCCGCAGCTTTCGTCTGACGGCAACTGGGTCGCCTACACCGTCACCACCACCGACTCGGCGAAGAACCGCCGCGACGCCGATGTCTGGATGACGAGCTGGGACGGGACCCAGACGATCCGGATGACCGCTACACCTGAGCGGGAGACGACGCCGCGCTGGAGCCCGGACGGACGCTACCTCGCCTTCCTCTCCGGGCGGGAGGACGGACACGGCAGCCAGGTGTGGCTGCTCGACCGGCGCGGCGGGGAAGCGCAGCGCCTGACGATGATCAAGGGCGGGGTCGACGCCATCGCCTGGTCGCCGGACGCCAAACGGCTCGCGCTCGTGGCCACCGTGGATCCCGATACCAGCGCGAAAGCCGACACGACGAAGCCGCGGCCCATCGTCATCGACCGCTATCTCTACAAGCGGGATGGCAGCGGGTACCTCACCACCGCGCGCAGCCACCTGCTGCTGTTCGACATCGCGACGAAACGCGTGGACACGCTCACCGCCGGCGCCGCCGACGATGCCGCTCCCAGCTGGTCGCCCGATGGCACCCGCATCGCGTTCGTGCGCACGCCGCCTCCCGAGCCGGGCAGCGGCGAGGGATCGGACGTCTACGTCGTGGAAGCGCGGCGCGGGGCGGAGCCGCGGGCGCTGACCGCGTTCCCGGGTCCCGACGGCGGCCCGCTCGCGTGGAGCCCCGACGGCGCGTGGGTCGCGTTCTTCCGGACCGACGATCCGAAGTACTACGCCTACCAGATGCCCAAGCTCGCGATCGTGCGGGCAGACGGGTCGGCGCCGGCGCGTGTCCTGTCCGCCGCGCTCGACCGCTCGGTGGCGGCGCCCACGTTCGCCGCCGACGGCCGCTCGATCCTCGTGCTCGCCGACGACGACCGGCTCACGTCACTCGTGCGGGTCGGGATCGCGGACGGGCGGGTCGAGCGCGTGGATCAGGGAAAGCACGTCGTGCTGGGGTATGCGGCGGGCGCGCTCGCCGGTGCACGAATCGCGCTGCTCCTCAGCACCCCGGACCGCCCCGCCGAGGTCTTCGCGACCGAGGCGGGACAGGTGCGGCAGCTGTCGCACCAGAACGACTCGCTGCTGGCCGCGGTCCGGGTGTCGCCGACGGAAGATGTCGTCTCTCGCAGCGCCGACGGCACCGAGGTGCACGGCGTCCTCACCCGTCCCGCCGGGACTCCTCCCGGAGCGCGCCTGCCGCTGATCCTGTGGATCCACGGGGGGCCGAACGGGCAGGACGACTATTCGTTCAGCGCGAACCGGCAGCTTTTCGCTGCCCACGGCTATGCCGTGCTCTCCGTGAACTATCGCGGCAGCGACGGGCGCGGCCAGGCGTTCCAGCGCGCCATTTTCGCCGACTGGGGCCACCACGAAGTCGAAGACCTGCTGGGGGCGGTCGACGCAGTGGTACGATCCGGGATCGCCGACTCAGGACGGCTGGGCATCGGCGGCTGGAGTTACGGCGGGATTCTCACCGACTACACCATCGCGTCCACCACACGCTTCAAGGCCGCGATCAGCGGCGCGGGCAGTGCGTTGCAGCTCTCGATGTACGGGACCGATCAGTACGTCACCCAGTACGAGCTGGAGCTGGGGGCGCCGTGGCAATCCCGGGACCTCTGGATCAAACTCTCCTACCCGTTCTTCGGGGCGGACCGGATCAAGACGCCCACGCTCTTCATGGGCGGCCAAGCCGATTTCAATGTCCCGATCATCGGCGGGGAGCAGATGTATCAGGCTCTGCGGGAGCTGGGGGTGCCGACCCAGCTCGTCGTCTATCCGGGGCAGTTCCATGGGTTGACCGATCCGTCCTTCCTCAAGGATCGGTTCGATCGGTGGGTGGCATGGTTCGACCGCTACCTGAACGCCGGGCAAGCACAATAGCACGCCGCCGTCTCCGTAACTCGACGCCCGCCGCATCGGCGGGTACGTTATCCGCCGCATCAGGAAGACACTTCGGAGTGAGGCCATGACCATGCGGAACGTGCTGCGGGGCTTGGCGGCTCTGGCGCTCTGCGCCATCCCGCTCTCGGCCCAGACGGCCGACGAGATCATCGCGCGGTACATCAAGACCATCGGCGGCATGGAGCGGATCCAGGCCGTCCAGGCGCTGCGCCGCACGGGCCGGTTCACCGGGAGCGGCGGGTTCGAGGCGGTCGTCGTTCAGGAGAACAAGCGTCCCAACCGGGTCCGGCAGGAGTTCTCGCTGCAGGGGATGACCGGCATCACCGCCTACGACGGGCGGACCGGATGGAAGATCGAGCCGTGGCAGGGCAAGAAAGACCCTGAGTCCCTGAGCGAAGAGGAACTGCGGGACATCGTCGAGGAATCCGACTTCGATGGTCCGCTCATCGACTATCAGCAGAAGGGCAACCGGGTCGAGTTCGTCGGCATGGAACAGGTCGAAGGCACCGACGCCTTCAAGCTCAAGGTGACGCTCGCCAGCGGCGACGTGCGCTACTACTACATGGACACCGACTATTACGTCCCCATCAAGATCGAATCCAAACGCATGATCCGGGGGGCGGAGCAGGAGTTTGAGACCTCCCTGGGGGACTACAAGGCGGTGGCCGGGTGGTACCTGCCCTTTTCGTTCGAGACCGGCCTGCGGGGCAGCCAGGACAGATCGAAGGTCACGTACCAGCGGGTGGAGGCGAACGTCTCCATCGACGACGGGCGGTTCGCGCGACCCGCGGTCGGCGCCACCACCCCTTCGCACTGATCGAGGATTCGAGCGATGACGAATTCGCGGGTGGGGCTGCGCGCGGCGTGCGCGGTCACGGTGATGTGCGGCGGCGTGTCGCGTGTCCTCCAGGCGCAACAGCCGGCGCCGGTCACGGTGGACTCGGAAATGATCTCCGGATTGGGCGCGCGCAACATCGGATCGGCGGCGATGAGCGGACGTATCGCGGCGATCGCCGCCGTGCACGAAGGCGCCCGGCTGACCGTGTACGTCGGCGCTGCCAGCGGCGGCGTCTGGAAGTCGGTCAACGGCGGCACGACGTTCAAGCCGGTCTTTGACCGGCAGCCGGTCCAGTCGATCGGCGCGATCACCATCGACCCGAAAAATCCGAAGGTGATCTGGGTAGGGACCGGCGAGGCATGGATGCGCAACAGCGTGTCCATCGGCGACGGCGTCTACAAGTCCGTCGATGGCGGGGAGAATTGGACCAACGTCGGCCTCCCGGCTTCCGAACACATTGCCAACATCCTCGTCGACCCGACCGCGACCAACACGGTCTACGTGTGTGTGCCGGGAAAACTCTGGAGCGACAGCGACGAGCGCGGCGTGTACCGGACCACGGACGGCGGCAAGACCTGGACGAAGATCCTGAAGGGCGCCAACGCGTCGACCGGCTGTTCGCTGCTGTCCATGGATCCGGCGCATCCCGCCACGATTTTCGCGGGCATGTGGGACTTCCGCCGCAAGGGCTGGACCTTCCGTTCGGGAGGCGACGGCCCCGGGGCGCCGAGTGGTTCGGGCCTGTTCAAGAGCACCGACGGTGGCGCGTCCTGGACGGAGCTCCAGGCGGCGAATGCCGCCGGGCTGCCCACCAAGCCGTGGGGGCGGGTGGCGGTCGCCGTGGCGCCGTCGAAGCCGGACGTCGTCTACGCCTTCATCGAAGCGGAGCCGCCGAAGAACGGGCTGTACCGCTCCGACGACGGCGGCCGAACCTGGCGGGCACTCGACCGCAGCCAGAACATGATCTGGCGGCCCTTCTACTTCGCCAACCTCATCGTCGACCCGAAGAACGAGAACCGGATCTACAAGCCCGACGGCAGCCTGATCGTCAGCGCCGACGGTGGGTCCAGCTTCAGCAACATCTCCGGCGGCGCGCACGGCGACTTTCACGACGTTTGGGTCGATCCCGACAACACGGACCACCTGATCACGGGGGATGACGGCGGTCTCTGGTATTCCTACGACGCGGGGAACAAGTGGTGGAAGGCCGAGAATCTCCCCGTGTCGCAGTTCTATCACGTGAGCGTGGACCTGGACCGCCCCTACCACGTCTACGGCGGGCTGCAGGACAACAGCTCCTGGGTCGGCGCATCCGAGTACCCCGGCGGCATCACCAACAGCCGCTGGGAGAACATGTACGGCGGGGATGGCTTCTGGATGTTCGTCGATCCCACCGATCCGGACTACCTCTACGCGGAGTCGCAGGGGGGCGAGATCGGCCGGGTCAACCGCCGCACGCTCGAGACCCGTCCCATCAAGCCGTTGCCCCGCTACCAGGAAGGGAAGCTCCGCTTCAACTGGAATACGCCCATCCACGTGAGTCCGACGCGCAACGGCACCATCTACATCGGCGCGCAGTTCCTGTTTCGCTCGCGGGATTTTGGGCAGACCTGGGAGCGCATCTCCCCCGACCTCACCACCAACGATCCGGCCAAACAGAAGCAGGAACAATCGGGCGGCGTGACGGTCGACAACTCCGCCGCCGAGATGCACACCACGATCTATGCGATCGCCGAGTCGCCGAAGAACCCCGACGTCGTGTGGGTCGGCACCGACGACGGCAACCTGCAGGTCACGCGCGACGGGGGCAAGACCTGGACGAACGTGGTGGGCAACATTCCCGGCCTGCCGAAGAATGCGTGGGTGTCGTCGGTCGAGGCCGGTCATTTCGACGCCGGCACCGTGTACGTCACGATGGACCTGCACACCTTCGGCGATATGGGGTCGTACGCCTACAAGTCGACCGATTTCGGGGTGACCTGGTCGGCGCTGGTCCAGCCAGGCAGCCCGGTGCGCGGTTATGCGCACGTTGTAAAGGAAGATCTGGTGAACCCGAACCTGCTCTTCCTCGGCACCGAGTTCGGCCTCTGGGTCTCGCTCGACGGCGGGAAGCAGTGGGCGCACTACAAGGGAGGCGATCTGCCGGCGGTGGCCGTGCGCGATATCGCGATCCACCCGCGCGATCATGACCTGGTGGTTGCGACCCACGGCCGGGGCATCTGGATCATCGATGACATCACCCCGCTACGCGCGCTCACACCCGAGATCCTCGCGAGCAACGTCGCCTTCCTGCCGGCACGACCCACCGTCCAGAAGGTGTCCGCCTCCGGTGGTTGGGCGAACGGCGATGCCGCCTTCGTCGGTCCCAACCCGTCCGACGAGGCGGTGATCACCTACTACCTGAAGAAGCGCCACATCTTCGGCGATATGGGAATCGAGGTGCTCGACCAGGGCGGCCGGGTCCAGGGGACGGTACCCACCAGCAAGCGGCGGGGCTTGAGTCGTGTGACTTGGTCGATGCGGCTCCCGCCTCCCCGGGTGCCGCCGGCGGCCAGTGCGGCGTTCGGCGCCGCCTTCGGGCCCCGCGTCCTGCCGGGGACGTACACGGTGCGCATGACGAAGGACACCGCGGTGTACACGACCCAGCTCCAGGTCGTCGCCGATCCGCGCGCAAAGCACACGCCGGAGGATCGCCGGGCGCAGTTCGACCTCGCCCTGAAGCTCTCCGGCACGCTCGCCGATATGACGTTCGCGGTCGACCGGATGAACGGGGTCCTGCAGGCCCTCGATGGGCGCGCCGCGCAGCTGCCGGCGCGCGACCCGCTCGCGACACGGTTGCGCGCCGCACGGGCGACGGTCGATACGCTGCGGAAGAAGATCGTCGCAACCAAGGAGGGCGGCATGATCACGGGGGAAGAACGACTGCGGGAGAACCTCGCCGACCTCTACGGCAGCGTCATCTTCTACGATGGCCGGCCCTCCCAGACCCAGGTCGAGCGCGCGGACGCGCTGGCACGGGAGCTGGCCGACGTGGGGCGGGAGTTCGATGCCTGGGCGGGCCGGGAGTTGGTCCGGCTCAACTCCGCGCTGACCGGGAAGCGTCTCGAGCCGATTCCGTTGCTGACGCGCGCGCAATGGGAGGCGAGCAGCGCAGCGGCCATGCAGTAAGCGCCACGGC
>DATGDE010000068.1:0-1991 GCA_035311125.1 Gemmatimonadales bacterium | reverse complement strand
CGGACGTGCTCTTCGTGCGGTTCTACTTCTCGGGGCAGCGCCGATGAGACGGCGAGGACGGTTGGTGCTCCTCCTGGCGGTACTGTCGGGCTACCGGGCGGCGGGCCTGGCCGCTCAGGACACCTCCGCCATCGATCGCGGCGTCCGCATCGGCATCGTGTATCGCCCCGGCGTACGCCCCGGGCTCGTCGTGCTGCCGGGGAGCCAGGCCGCGCTGGATTCGGTCCGCGCCATGATCGAGCGCGACCTCGACTACAGCGATCGTTTCGAGGTCATCAATCTGCCGGGCGCCGATGCCACGAGTCTGGGGCCGGCGCCGACGGAGCCGCCCCCGCCGCGCGCGACGAGCCGTCCCGCGCCTGGTGTGAATTATCCGCTCTACCGGGCGCTCGGAGCGGATTTCGCGATCGAGGCGCGGCGCGTGGGCGACACCACCGTCGTCGTCGTTCACGACGTCACGGCGGGCGGCATCCGCCGTGCGTTCCGGCAGGTCCTGCCGGCTCCCGGTCAAGCCGCGTTCCGGCTCGCGGTCCACCGGGTGTCCGACCAGGTGCTGCAGGCGATGCTCGGCGCGCCGGGCATCGCCGCGACGCGCATCTTGTTCGTGCGGGACGGCAAGGTCTACAGCATCGATCAGGATGGGGCGGACGTCAGTCTGGTCTCCTCCTCCGACCATCAGGCGATGTCGCCGGCCTGGGCCCGGGACGGACGACGGTTCGCCTACATGGAATTCTCGGAAGGCCACGGGCAGTTGTTCGTGCAGGACGTGGCGACCCGTCATCGAGTGAGCGTCGTCACGACCGGCAAGGCGCTCGACTTCACCCCGGCATTCTCACCCGACGGGAAAACGCTCGCGTTCAGCCGGGCGATCGAAGAGGGAACCGACGTTTATACGGTCAACATGCGCGACAATTGCTGCCTGCAGCGCTTGACCCGAGGAGGCTTTTCGGACAACTTGTCTCCGACCTACAGCCCCGACGGGCAGCGCATCGCGTTTGTATCGACGCGGCCCGGGTTGCCGCAGATCTACGTGATGAGCGCTGACGGCACCGATCAGCAGTTGTTCGCCCCGTTCGACTATGGGGTGACCGGTTCGTCCAACGCTCCGGAATGGTCGCCGGACGGGCAGTCGGTGGCCTTCCATCGCGATGTCGGTGGTACGCTGCAGGTTTTCGTGCTCGATGTACGGACGCGGTCGGTGCGGCAGTTGACGTCGCTCGGCCGTAACGAGGATCCTACCTGGGCACCGGACAGCCGTCATCTGGCCTTCGTTTCGGACCGCAGCGGCTACCGGCAGTTGTGGGTGATCGATTTGGAGACCGGACGCATCCGGCCCCTGCTGCAGCAGAGTGGAGCGCGCTTGCCGGCCTGGTCTCCGCGGATACCGGAGGCTGTCTCCACAAACCCCTGAACGGGAGAACATGGCACCATGAAACGCGTCCACTCGCTGGTCCTGATGGGCTTCGGCGTGGCGCTTGTCGCCGCCTGCGCGAAGAAGGCACCCGAGGTGGCTCCCGCGCCCCAACCCAATGCCGATTCGCTCGCCGCCGCCGAGCGGGCGCGCGCTGACTCGATCGCCGCCGATTCGGCCCGGCGGGCGCAGGAGGAGGCGGAGCGGATCGCCCGGCAGCGCGCGGCGGATTCTGCAGCTGCCGTCGCCGCCGCCGCCGGTGAGGTGCGCAACACGCTGGCGGCCATGATCCACTTTGACTTCGACAAGTCGAACATTCGGCCCGATGACGCGGCCGCGCTCGACCAGAAGGTCGCCATCCTGACCGCCAATCCCGAGCTGCGCATCCGCATCAGCGGCCACTGCGACGAACGGGGCTCCGATGAGTACAACCTCGCGCTCGGGAACCGCCGCTCGACGGCGGCCAAGAGCTACCTGGTGAGCCACGGGATCGACGCCAGCCGGATCGAGACCGCCTCCTATGGCGAGGAGCGCCCGGTCGCTATGGGGCATGACGAGGCCTCCTGGGCCCAGAACCGCC
>DATGDE010000067.1:0-4208 GCA_035311125.1 Gemmatimonadales bacterium | reverse complement strand
GCTCGACCCATGGCCGCGCGCGACGCCAGGCGCTCGAGGTCCCGCACACCGTCGAGCGACTCCCGCAGGCGATCCCGTCCGCGGATGTCCCCGCACAGCACCTCGACTGCATCGAGCCGCGCGTTGATCGCCGCCGGCTCGACCAGCGGGGCGAGCAGCCAGCGCCGCAACAGGCGCGCGCCCATCGGGGTCAGCGTACGATCGATTGTCTCGAGTAGCGTCACTCCCTGGCTGCCGGCGCGCAGCGGTTCCACCAATTCGAGGTTGCGGCGCGTCATCTCGTCAAGCGGAAGCACGTCGCCTCGCCGTACCAGCCGGGGATGCGTCAGATGCGGCAGGCCCCCGGGCTTGAGCTCGCGCACGTAGCGCAGCAGGGCGCCGGCCGCTCCGAGGGCCGGGGCATCGTGCGCCTCGACGCCCAGGCCGTCGAGGGAGACCAGCCCGAAGGATCGCACCAGATCCTCGCGGGCCAGTTCGGAGTCGAATTCCCACGCCTCCCGCTCGGTCACGGTCCTGAAGTCGGGGCCTGGTCGGACCGCCGTCGCCGCCGTCGCCACCACGAGCTCCACCGCCTCGTAGCGGGCCAGCGCCGCGCCCAGCTCGTAGCGTGGCACGACCTCGAGCACGAACTCGCCCGTCGTGAGGTCGAGCGCCGCCAAACCGACGATGTCGTCGCGCTCTGCGAGGGCTACGAGGAAGTTGTTGCGGTTGCGCTCCAGCCAGTCGTCGGCCAATACCGCCCCGGGGGAGACGGTCTCGACCACTTCGCGCCGCACGACACCTTTGGCGAGCCGTGGATCCTCGACCTGCTCGCAGATCGCCACGCGGTGCCCCTTGGCGATCAGACGACGCAGGTACTCGGCTGCCGCCTTGACGGGGACTCCGGCGAGCGGCACTTCGGCAGCGCCGCCGTTGTTGCGTGAGGTCAGCGTCAGCCCGAGCTCGCGGGCGGCGAGCTTTGCGTCATCCTCGAACATCTCGTAGAAGTCGCCCATCCGGAAGAACAGGATGGTCTGCGGGTGTCGCGCCTTGATTTCCCGGTACTGCTGCATCACCGGAGTGTCGCTGACCGGCGGGCTCACGGCTCCTCCACCACGAACGGCTGGCCGCCGAGCCGCGCTTTGAGCTGTGTCTGCGCGCGCTGTGCCGCGTCGCGCGAAGCGTACGGACCCACCCGGACCTTCAGGTATCCCGTTGAATCGCGGACGACGTGAGCGGCGTAACCGAAGCCCTTGAGACGGGTGAGCATCTCGTCGACCTGAGGCGCGCTCTTGCCGGCGAGAATCTGCACGGCGAAGCGACCCCCGCCGGTCGCCGGCCGGCCGACAGCGGGTGCCGTTCCCGCGCACCGCGCGGCGTAGAACGCGACCTGGTTCCGGAACTCGACATCGTCCCCGACGCCGCTTTGGGCGTCGCGCAGGAAATCGCAGCCGCGCGTTTCGTCCCGGAGGTCGAAGGCTGCCCGTGCCCCGACGAATTCCGCTCGGGGGAGCAGCGGCGAGCCAGGGTAGTCGCGGCGCAGCCGCTCGACCGATTGCACCGCGGAGCCGGGATCGTTCTGGGCCTCGTAGAGCTGGGCGAGTCGCAGCAACGCGTCATCCGCCCAATCCGAGGTGCCATACTCCACGACGACGCGCTGCAGACTCGTCGCCGCGACACTCGCGTTGGGAGCCAGCATCCCGCCCTGCACGTAGAGCGCCTGGGGATAGAGGGGATCCTGCGGGGACAACGACGCGAGCAGGCCGCGCACCAGCGCTCGCGCCGAATCGGCGCGACCGGATTGAGCGAGCACGATCGCAGCCTGCAGCCGCGGCTCGAAGGGGGGTTGCAGCGGCGCCTGCCCCGGCAGCGCCCACGCGAGTCCCGTGAGCGCCGCGGTCATGACACCGAGCCGACGCGCGCCCCTCACGCAGCCTCCCGCGCCGGAACGCCGAGCGAGAGCACGAGTTGCCGGATGACGCTCGCCTCGTCCGAGATACCCGAGCTCTTCAACGCCTGATCGGCGGCCAGGGCGAGGCGCAGCGCCAGCTGGAGTTCAGCCGCGCTCCACATCGCTCCCCACTCCGCCCACTGGGCTGCTTCGACCTTGTAGCTGCGCAACCCGAACGGGCGGGCGGCGACGAGATGACGGAACACCGCATCGCCCAGGCGCCCCGCAGGCGTGCCACGGTCGAGCTCGGCGCGAGCCAATGCCGTGCCGACCAGCGCCGTCCCGAGGGCGATGACGATCCGCACGCCGGACATCCCCGCCTGGGCTAACACGCCCTCTACCAGTCGTGCGGCGCGCGCAGGCTCACGGGCCAACGTCGCAGCGATGAAGTCGTGGATCGTCTCCCCATGACGGATACCTACCAGCGCGGCGACGTCGTCCGACGTCACTGGACGGCCCGTCACTAGGACTGCGAGCTTGTCCAACTCCTGGCGAGCCGCGGAGAGATCGGCGCCGACCGCTTCCACGAGCAACTCGGCGGCCGGCGGCTCGACGGCGAGGCGCAGTCTCCCCGCGGCGTGGACCACCCATCGGGCCGCCCGCTCGGGCGGGAGGCGGTCCATCGCCACCGCCGTCGAGCGCCCGGCGAGGTCCGCCTCGGGGGGCTCAGCGTCCGTCTGCACGAGCACGAGGAGCGTCTCGGGGCTCGGATGCTCGAGGTAGGTCAGGAGGGCGTCGCGCGGCTTGGATTTCTTGCGCAATTGCTCGACGCCGCGCAGGACCACGGCTCGACGTTGTGCGAGCATCGGCAGCGTGTTGAGGAGGAGCAGCAGCGATTCCGGGTCCAGGTCGGCGGCCGCCCGCGTGTCCAGGTTGAAATCTCGAGACTCGGGCGGGATGGCGCGCTCGATCAGGGCGCCGACGGCCTCGTCCTTGAGGACGGCCTCTTCACCGTAGAGGTAGTAGACGCCCTCCGGCTCCCCGCGCTTGAGCGCGCGCGACAGCGCGTCGAAGGAGAGCGGCGCCATAGCGACGGAAGGTACCGCCGCCCGGTGGGGGAAGAAAGTGATGCGGTCAGCGCGACGCGCTGGCCGGTTCGACGAACGCCGTGCCGTACGGGTAGGGGTTTCCCGTGGCGATGCCGGTTCGCGGGTCCTGAAACGACACGAACGGCAACCCGGCCTGTACGACTGGCTTCGGGAACGGCACAGGAGGGAGGGAGAGGGCCTGCGGCTCCGGGACATGCCGCCGCGCTCCTTCCCACACGACGAGAATCAGTGCCGCCGCGACGAGCAGGGCGCCGGCCAGGGCAGGGCGAACCGGAAGGTACGGCCGCCGCGCCCGCACCCGCTCCGCGGCGATGCGGCGCTCGAGTCGGTGCCGGAAGCGTTCGCCGGGCTCGTGAACGATGGTGCCCTGCAGCGCTCCCACACCGTTCCGCAGGGCGGCATCGTAACGCCGGCATGCGGCACAACTCGCCAGGTGACGCGTGAATAGCCGCGCCTCCCGTGGCGCGCTGATCAGGCCGTCCCGGAAGTCAGTGTAGCGGGCGAGGAATTCCCGGCAATTCATGACGGCTGGATCGTACCCTCTGGCGCGGGGGGTGGTTCCCCCTCATGAAACCAGGGGCCCGATCAGCTGCGCAAAGCTGTTGCGGGCGCGGTTGAGCCGGCTCTTCACGGTGCCGAGGTTGCAGCCGGTGATCTCGGCAATCTCCTCGTAGCTCTTGCCCTCGAGCTCCCGCAAAACGAACACGACGCGGTGATGCTCGGGCAACTGGCTCACGCACTGCTCCACGGCGTCCTTGAGGAACCGCTTGCGGTACAGGTCGTCGGGACGGGCCGTCGCATCTTCGAACTGCAGTGGCCGATGGTCGGCTTCCCAGTTCCGCTTGATCGTCTGGAAGAACACCAGCGGGTTGCGGCTGCGGTTGCGCAGCTCGTTCTTGGCCAGGTTCGATGCGATCGTGTAGATCCAGGTCGAGAACTTCTTCGTCTGGTCGAAGCGGTGCAGGTGACGGAACACCCGGATGAACACCTCCTGGACGAGGTCCTCCGCGCGTTCCCGGTCGCCGATGGTGCGGTTCACGAAACTCAGCAGGCGGCCCTGGTAGCGGTCCACCAACATGCCGAACGCCTGCGGGTCGGCGTTGAGGTGCCGCTGGACGACTTGTGCATCGTCCAGCTCGTGCAGCGCTTGGCGCTCAATCGCCCGCGGCGAAGGATCCACCCTGGTCGTAGTCACCGGCATATACCCCCCATCCAAGTGCGCCCCGCCG
>DATGDE010000066.1:0-2288 GCA_035311125.1 Gemmatimonadales bacterium | reverse complement strand
ACATCTCCTCCATTCCCTTCAGCACGCGGGCGGAGGTGCGCGACGCCGCGCTGGCGAAGTTCGACGAGGCGTACACCCTGGCCGGGCTCGGGAGCTGGTCGACCGACGCCGAGTGGATGGGCGTGGGGGCCGGGACGAGCTACACCAACACCCAGATGCAGCAGGTGATCCGGACCATGGAGGCCGAGCTGCTCGCCATGTATCCGCGCTGTGCCGTCGCCTGTACGGCCCCACAGCCCGGCGACAGGAACGACGACGTCGACTGGGCGAAAGTGGCCCAGTACGCGTCGCAGGGGATCTCCTCGGGCTCGCCGTTCGACTGGCAGTTCTACGTCGATGTCACCGGCAGAGAATGCGGCGATCTGGACTGCGTGAAGACGTGGGGCAACTCCATCGGCACGATGCGGGTGGACACGCGGGTGGCCGCCATGATCACCACCAATCACGTGAGCCCCTGGCCGTCGCCCAACGGCAACCCGTGCCCGACGATCTCGCCCGACAAGCGGGTGGGGGACGGCACCTATGGGCCGACCGACGACTTCAGCGGGTTCTCCACCACGGCGGCAACGGCCAACGCCGGCACGGATTTCGCCTGCTCGGGCGTGGCGATCTTCCCGGCGGCGCGCGGCTCGTATCACCAGAGCAACCTGCAGCACACGCGCTACCACCAATTGGCCTACGAAGGCGAGGATCTCCCTGGTGACGACGGGACGGGGCAGGACCCGATGTACACCACCCAGATGAACGACCTGCTGTGGGCCGAGGGCCTGATCCGCAGCGGTGGGGACAAGGCGCTGGCGGCGGCGAAGATCAACAACAGCCGCGTGGGGCGGGGCGGACTGCCGGCGCTGACCGGCGGCGAGACCGACACGGTGATGCTCGACGCGCTGCACTACGAGCAGGAAATCGAGTTCATGGGTCAGGGCCCGACGCCGTTCTTCAACCGGCGCCGCATCGACGGGTTCAGTCTCGGCAGCCTCGGGCCGACCGTCGTCCAGACCGGCACGCCGCGGCAGATGCCCGTTCCGGCGAAAGAGCTGGACGTGCTGCAGCGCGCGGTGTACACCTTCGGCGGGCCGAGCGCTCCGGACATGGTGACCGGAACCGGGCAATCGTCGCGCCAGACGGTCAATCAGATCTGGGACGAGTACCTGAACTGGCGGAGGAGCATAACCGCCAGGCACAATTGACCGTCGCTGCGCAGTAAGCCGAACGGCGAAAGGGGCGGGAGCGATCCCGCCCCTTTCTTTCTATCTTCGTGTCTTCGTGACCTCGCACGCGAACACCCTCGCCGCCGCGCCGTCCCGCGACCGCGCCGCGATCATCTCGCCGGTCGTGGACGCGCTGTGCGCGGGCGGCCTGTCCCTGCTGCTGCTGGGTCCGCTGCTGGTGCTGGGCCGCACCGATCTGCTGCTGTTCAGCGCCGGGGTGCAGGCGTGGGTGGGTGCCATGGTCAACATGCCGCACTTCCTCGCCTCCTACCGCATGGTGTACCGCACGCGCGAGAGCATCCGGGCGCACCCCTGGGCGGCGATCTACGTCCCCAGCATCCTCGTGACCTGTTGCATCGCGGCGGTCGTCGCCAGCCGGTGGACCGACATCCCCGTCTCGGCGCTGATGACCGCCTCGAGCAGCTATCTCGCCTGGCACTACACGGCGCAGGCGTGGGGGATGATCGCGGCGTTCACGTTTCTCGACGGCAATTCGTTCGCGCCGCGCGAGCGGCGCCTGATCCGCGGGTCGCTGATCATCCTGATGGCGTGGCACGTGATCTGGTTCTTCCACCTGGGATATCACGACTACGTCGATCTCACGCCGGTCTACGAGGGGCTGACCGTGCTGACGGCGGTCGCGCTCGTCATGGGCCTGACGGGCTTCTCGCTGCACCGGGCCCGCACCGGGCGCTGGGCGCCGCTGCGCGCCTGGATCCCCTGGGTCGCGATCTTCGTGTGGTACGGCGCGATGGCGAAGGTAGGGCTGCCGGCGCTCTTCATCGTGCAGATCGCGCACGCGCTGCAGTACCTGATCTTCCCGTGGCGCGTGGAGGTGAACCGGACGCGGCGGGAGATCTCCGGGGGCACGCCGCGCCAGCTGGTGGTGCTGCACATGGCGCTCTACGTAGTCGTCCTGCTCGCCGGCTCGATCGTGGCGGCCATCGCGCTGCCGCTCGGCGCGATGGCGGTGGTGACCGACTGGCTCGGCTCACGGCCGGGTGAGGTGGTGGGGTTCGCGATCAGCACGTTCTTCAACATCCACCATTACTTCACCGACGGCGTCGTGTGGAAGCT
>DATGDE010000065.1:0-10276 GCA_035311125.1 Gemmatimonadales bacterium | reverse complement strand
AGTCCTCGAGCGCGAGGAAATCGCGGCCGGCTATCGCAGCACCTCCGCGAGGGCTTCGAGCAGCCGGTCGGCTTCCCCGGCTGAGAAGATGAGCGGGGGCATGAGCCGCAGCACGTGCGGGTCGGCGGAGGTCCCGGTGAGGATACGTCGCGCGAACAGGGCCTTCTGGACCTCTGCCGCGGGACGGCCGACGTGCAGGCCGAGCAGCAGTCCCCGGCCCTGGACCTTCGGGACGCCGAGCGCCAGCGCGCCGCGTCGCAGCCGCTCGCCGATCGTGATCGCGTTGGCGATCAGCCCTTCGCGGTCGATCACGTCGAGCGTGGCGAGGGCCGCGGCGCACACCACGGGGCCGCCGCCGAAGGTGCTGCCCAGGTCGCCCGTCTTCACACCCGTGGCCAGTTTCGAGCCGACCAGGATGGCGCCGACCGGGAGCCCCGAGGCGAGCCCCTTGGCCATTGCGATGATGTCCGGGATGACGCCATAGGCCTCGGCGGCGGTGAACGCGCCGCACCGGCCCACGCCGCACTGGATCTCGTCGAAGATCAACGCCGCGCCATGGCGATCGCAGGCGGCGCGCGCCGCGCGCAGGAATTCAGGGGCGCAGTCGCGCGCCCCCTGCACGCCCTGCACGGGCTCGACGATCAACGCCGCGGTCGTCTCGTCCACGGTGCGCCCGAGCGCCGCGACGTCGTCGAACGGGACGAAGCGCGCGAGCGGCATCCCGGCAGCCCGCGCCCAGGTCTGGTACTTCTCGCCGTGGGTGCAGGCGAGCGTCGCCACGGTGCGGCCGTGCCAGCCGCCCTCGACCGCGACCACGCCCGAGCGGCCGGTCGCGCGGCGTGCGAGATGCAGCGCGTTCTCATTGGCCTCAGCACCGGAATTGCACAGGAAGACCCTGGCACCCGGCACCTGACACCTGGCCACCAGCTCCGCTGCCAGCTGTTCGCGCATCTCCAACGCCACTGCCGTCGAATAGAACAGCAGCCGCCCCGCCTGGCGCGCGATCGCCCCGACGACGTGGGGGTGACAATGGCCGGTCGACGCCACGGCGTGCCCGCCGTAGGCGTCGAGCCATTGATTGCCTTCCGCGTCGATCAGCCAGGAGCCGCGGCCGCTCACCGGGCGCACCGGCATCTGGGCATAGACGGGAAACAGTGCGTCCGTGGCGTGCTCCGGTTCCTTGGCGGTCGTTGGCATGGCCCTCAGCATGGATAGATCCCCGCGAGCCGCAGCCCGGCGGCCTCGTCGAGTCCCAGCGCCAGATTCATCGCCTGCACGGCCTGTCCGGCCGCTCCCTTGACCAGGTTGTCGATCGCTACGCTCACCTGCAGCTCGCGCCCGTCTTCGGTCGTCGTCGCATACAGCTGCGCGTCGTTGGTGCCCACGACGTGGGTCAGGTCCGGCGGCGCCTTGCGCACCCGCACGAACGGCCGTCCCGCGTATGTGGCGCCGTAGGAGGCCGCCACGTCGCCGCCGTGTTCCAGCCGGGCGTGCAGCGTGAGGTAGATGCCGCGCACGAACGGTCCCGCGTGCGCGACGAGACGGGGGTCAGACCCGTTGCCCCCGCTCCAGCGCCTCCACTGCTCGGTGATCTCGGCATCGTGCCGGTGACCCAGCACGCCGTAGGCGAACACGTTGTGTGCGCGTGCGGGATGGTGCGTCGTGGGCTTGGGGCTGACGCCGGCGCCGGAGCTGCCGGTAATGGCGTACAACGCCGGGGCGGCGGCAAGGCCGGCGCGGGCCAGGGGGTAGAGCGCGAGGGCGGCCGCGGTGGCGAAGCACCCCGGCACCGCGATGGCGTGAGCGCCGTGCAGCGACGTGCCGCATACGTCGGCCAATCCGTAGACAAAACGCGAGCGCAGGACAGGGGCCGCATGGGGCCCGTAATAGCGCTCGTACAGAGCGGTGTCGCGCACGCGAAAGTCCGCGGCTAGATCCACCACGAGCCCGGGATCAGCCGAGAAAATCTGCCCCGCGACCTTGGAGGATTCTCCGTGCTCGAGCGCCAGGAAGACGACATCCCGTCCCCGCGCGGCGTCGGCCGGGGCGATGTCCAGGAACGTCGCGTCGCCTCGAGCGGCGAGCGCCGGGTGGACGTCGGACCAGAGGCGGCCAGCCTGACTGCGGCTCGCCGCCACGCACTCGGTCACGTCGGGGTGCTGGGTGAGCAGCCGCAGCAGCTCACCGCCGGCGTATCCGCCGGCGCCGATCACCGCGACCTTCATGCCGCGGCCGTCGAAGCGGACTGGACCGCCACGCGCTCGAGCAGCGCGTCGCGCACGACGCCGACCAGGGCGGGTGCCTCGCGCAGCGCATTGTGGGCCGGGAGACCGAGCGAGTTGCGCACGTACTTGCGGCCGACCTCGTTGTCGGTCGCGGGTCCGCAGATCACCGTGATCGGGAGCCGGTACTCGTGCCTGTACAGCTCGGCCACGCCCCAGCAGCCCACCGGATCGGGGGCGGCGACGACGTGTGCGACGGCGACCGCCATGAGCTCGGGTTCGCGCAGAATGTCCTGCACGCCGTATTCGCCCAGGATGCCGTCACCCAGCTCGGCCACGATGACGTCGGGCCGGCCGCTGGGGAGCGCCGCCAGGCGATTGAGGATCGCCTTGGCGAGCGGCACCGTCATCCCCGCATGCGTACTGGCGGCGCCGGCGTCGTTGAACGTGAGCGCGGCCGCCGCGCCGGCGTCCTGCATCGCCAGTGCGTCGCGCATCAACGAGACGCCGGTGAGCTTCGCCGCAGCGACGCGCAGACCGCTGCGCGACAGCCCGCGCACCAACTCCGTCGCCGCGGCGGTCTTCCCGGCGTTCATGCAGGTGCCGGCGACATAGACCACCGGCACGGTGCAGTCCAGGCGTTCGGCGGGCGGGATGGCGTGGTCGCGGATGTGCGCCGGCCGCCCGATCCGGTCACCCAGCTCCGGGAAGGCCAGTATGGCGCCCAGGACCTCGGCCTTGAACGGCGGGCCGATCTCCGGATTCGCCGAGGTGCAGAGTCCCAGGATCCCGCCCAGGTTGAGCACGTGGATCACGTCGCCCACGGCGATCCGCTCCGGGACGACGCCGGCGTAGCCGCGCAGTGCGCGCCGTTCGCCGAGGGTTCCCGCCAGGACGTCACCGGCGCGCAGCGACAGCATGCGTCCGGTCGTGTCCTCGACGGTGTTGTAGGTGCTCTTGTCCTCGAGGATCCGGACGGCCAGGATGTAGCCCTCCTCCGCCACGATGGCGTCGCCCACGATCACCTCGCGGGGCAGGGCGGCGTTCTTGGTGCTGCTCGAGATCCGGTCCAGCCGGATGCGGGTCGTCACGACCATGATGGCTCCTCTAGCGGGCGGCCGCGCGGGCGGCCAACAGCGAGGGAATGGCGGCGACGCGGGCGAACGCCCGCGCTTCGTCTCCGGTCCAGAGCCGCGGCTCCTCGCCGTAGGTGGCGACGGCCGGATCCATAAGGGAAAACGGACTGCGGACCCCGGTCGCCTGGAACCGTCCCGGCGCCAGCCGGACGCGCGTCTCCCCCGAGACGCGCTCCTGCGAGTTCCTGATCAGCGCCTCGATGTCGCGCAGCGACGGGTCGAAGTACTGGCCCTCGTGCAGCCGGTCGCCGTAGAAGCGGCCGAGCTGGTCCTTCCAGAACGTCTGCCAGCGGGTGAGCACCAGCTTCTCGAGCTCGCGGTGTGCGTGGATCAGCAGGAGCGCCGCGCCGGCCTCGAAGCCGATCCGGCCCTTGATGCCGAGCGCCGTCTCCCCCGTGTGCGTGCTGCGGCCGATCCCGGAGCGGTGCGTGAGTGCACCGAGCCGCTCGACCAGGGCGGGGCCCTCGAGCGACGCGCCGTCCAGCGAGATCGGGAGCCCCTGGTCCCAGCCGATCACGATCTCGAACGGATCGGGAGCGCCGGCCGGCGGGTCGAGCAGCTCGGCAGGCGGCGCGGTCCAGGGGTCGTGGGTCCAGCCGCCGCCCCAGGTCGTGCCCCACAGGCCGGCGTTGATGGAGTAGTCGCCGGACTTCGCGGGCACGGGCAGCTTGCGCTCCTCGAGCCAGGCGATCGCCTGGGGACGCGTCAGGGCGGCTTCGCGCACCGGAGTGAGAATCTGGAGGTCGGGGGCGAGCACGCGGAGCGCCACGTCGAAGCGGATCTGGTCGTTGCCGGCGCCGGTCGAGCCGTGGGCGACGGCGGCCGCGCCGATCTCCCGCGCGACGGTCACCAGCGAGATGGCCTGCTGGGTGCGCTCGGCGGCGACGCTCAGCGGATAGACCTCGCCCCGCAGCACGTTGCCCTGAATGAGGAAGCGGACGAAGCGGTCGTACACCTGCTCGCGGGCGTCCACCGCGTGGTGGCGGGCGGCGCCCACGGCCATGGCCTGCGCGCGGATGCGCGCGCGGTCGGCCTCGGTGGCGCCGCCGGTGTCGACCCAGACGGTATGCACCGTCCAGCCGTCGGCAGCGAGCTTCGCGGCGCAGTAAGACGTGTCGAGGCCGCCGGAAAAGGCGAGGGCCAGCGGACCGAGGCTAGTTTGCATAGTGCATAATTATGCGGTTCAGGGGGAGGGAATGCAAGAGGGTGGAAGTCGGTGGAAGTCGGTGGAGGTTGGTGGAGGTGGTGCGCGTTCCGGTACCGGCAAGCATGGAAATGATGGGGGGAGGCGGTGGGTAGGTACCTACCTTGCTCCAACCATGGCGCCGCACGAGAAGCTCCTAGCCTGGCGGGAATGCCACGAGCTGGCCCTGGCCGTGTACCGAGCGACCAAAGCGTTTCCGGTCGAGGAACGTTACGGTCTTACGTCGCAGACCCGCCGGGCGGCGTTCTCGGCTGCGGTCAACATCGTTGAGGGATCCGCCCGACGGGGCAGGAAGGAATTTCGCCGCTTTCTCGATATCGCCTTAGCTTCTCTGAGCGAAGTCGGATACGCATTGCGCTTCGCCAAGGAATCCGGTCTTCTCAACGAGGCCGACTGGGCAACGCTGAACGATCAACAGTGCCGTGCGCGCTTTCTGACATGGCAGTTGTACCGATCTATGGGGTCCTAAAACCGCCTTGACCTCCACCGTCTTCCACCGTCCTCCACCGTCCTCCACCGTTTTCCATTGGCGGCTGATCGCCGCGCTCTCACTGCTGACACTGGGTCTCCACGTCCTCGCGAATCTCGTCTCCCCGTACGGCTTCCACCGCGACGAATTCCTCTATTTCGCGATGGGCCGGCATCTCCAGCTGTTCCGCATGGACTTTCCTCCGGCCATCGCCATCCTGGCCGAAGCGGTGCGGGGAACGCTGGGGGACGGTCTCTTCGGCATCCGCCTCGTGCCCGCCCTGTGTGCCACGCTGCTCGTGCTGCTCGCGGGGCTCTTCGCCTGGAGCCTGGGCGGTGGTCGCTACGCCCAGTTCCTGGCGGGACTGGCGGTACTCGGATCCCCGCTGTTCATGCGGACAGGGAACCTGTTCCAGCCCGTCGTGCTCGATCAGGTCGCCTGGACGCTGGCGCTCCTCGCACTCGCGTGGCTCGCCGCCACTGGCGATGGCCGCTGGTGGCTCGCGATCGGCGCTGCCTGCGGCTTCGGTCTGCTCGCCAAGTTCAGCATCGCGTTCATTGGGTTCGGGATCTTCCTAGCGACCCTGGCGACTCCGCTCCGCCGGCAGCTCGGCACGCGCTGGCCCTGGCTCGGCGCGGCGCTGGCCCTGGCGATCGGGGCGCCGAGCATCGTGGGGCAGATCCGACTGGATCTTCCTATCGTGCTTCAGATGCGGGGTTTGTCGCAGTCGCAGCTGGAGCACGTCTCGCCGCTGGGATTCGTAATGACGCAGCTGCTGTTCGGACCCGGGACACTGCTCGCCGTCGCGGCAGCGGTCGGATTCGTCGTCGTGCCCTTGTTGCGGCCGTTCCGGGTCGTCGGATGGGCCTGCCTGGTCACTTTTCTGGTGCTGCTCGGCCTGCGCGGCAAGGCGTACTATTTTGGCCCGGTCTATCCCGCGCTCTATGCCGCGGGGGCCGTGACCCTGGAGCACATCGCGCGGCCGCGTCTCGGAACGGCGGTGCGATGGGGAGCCGTGATCCTCGTGGTGGCCTACGGCCTGTTCGCTCTCCCCATCGGCCTACCCATCCTGCCACCCGAGGCCATGGCGCGCTACGCGGGCAACATCGGCGCCGCGCGCCGGAACAACCAGGGCAAGGTCGGACGCCTGCCGCAGGATTACGCCGACATGCTGGGGTGGGAGGAACAGGTACGGGCCGTTGCCCGGGTCTATGACGCACTGCCCGCCGCCGAGCGTGCCGAGGCGGTGATCGTGGGCGACAACTACGGGGAAGCCGGGGCGCTCGAGTTCTACGGCCCGCGCTACGGACTCCCCGCGCCGATCAGCGCCGCAGGGACCTACTGGCAGTTCGGACCGGGCGACAAACCGGGGACCGTAGTCATCGTGTTGGGCGAGGAGCCGCGGAGCCTGCGCGCCCACGCCGATTCGGTCGTGCTGGCGGCGCGCGTCGCCAACCCGTGGGGCGTGGAGGAGGAGCAGGATGTCCCGATCGTCGTCGGGCGGCGGCTCAAAACGACGCTGCAGGCGCTCTGGCCATCCCTCGGGGGGCGGTACCGGTAGACGCCGTTACGCTTCCCGCGCCGTCCACAGGCGCGGCATGATGCGCCACAGGCCGACGCCGCTGGCCACGAAGACGGCCAACCAGACGAGGGCCTGGGGCATCTTTCCGTATAACGCGCTCCCGACGCCGAACAGCGCCGAATAGATGAAGGCGCATCCCAGCACCCAGCCCAGCAGCGACTGCGCCAGGCTGTCCGGCGAGCCGCCCACCCCGGCCTCCCGGGGGATCGTGCCCCAGCCCGTCCCCGCCGGTCGCACCAGCTTGTAGAAGTTGACCAGCGTCGCGCGCTCCGTCGGCGCGGTGACGAACGCGGTCACGACCCACACCACCGTGGTCGCGAGCACCGTGATGATGAGCGACTCCCACGACGGCACGCCGTGCCCCTCCCGCGCCGCGATCTGGAACCCGACGGCGATCGCGAACGAGCTGACCATGGCTGTGATCTCGCACCACGCGTTGATGCGCCACCAGAACCAGCGCAGCAGATAGAGCAGTCCCGTCCCGGCGCCCACCGAGAGCATCAGATCGAAACTGGCCCGCGCCGTATCGAGGACGTAGGTGACGCCCGCCGCGGCCACCATGAGCAGGCCCGTCACGATCCGCCCCACCAGCACGTAGTGCCGCTCCTCGGCGCCCGGCTTGAGAAAGCGCCGGTAGCAGTCGTGCACCAGGTACGACGTGCCCCAGTTGAGGTGCGTTGAGATCGTCGAGACGTACGCGGCGAGCAGTCCCGCGACCATCAAGCCGAGCATCCCGTGCGGCAGGAATCGCAGCATCGCGGGATAGGCCATGTCGTGTCCGATGAGCTTCGGGTCCACGTACGGGAATGTGCGTGCGATATCAGACAGCTGTGGGTAAACGATGATCGACGCCAGCGCGACGATGATCCACGGCCACGAACGCAGCGCGTAGTGCGCCACGTTGAAGAGCAGGGTGCCGCCCACCGCGTCCTTCTCGCTCTTCGCGGCGAGCATGCGCTGCGCGATGTAACTGCCGCCCCCCGGCTCCGCCCCCGGATACCACACCGACCACCACTGGATGGTGATGGGAATGATCAACACCGTGAGCGTCATCCCCCAGTCGCCGAAATCGGGCACCAGACTCAGGACCTTCGGGTCGGTCTTCGCGATGAGGCCCGCGAGGCCGCCCACCTCCGGCTGCTTCAGGGCGTAGATCGCCGCGGCGAAGGAGCCGGTCATCGCGATCCCGAACTGGATGAAATCGGTGACGAGTACGCCCCACAGGCCCGACGTGGCGGCGAACGCCACGTTGAGCACCGCGCAGATGAGCAGCGTCTTTCCCATCGGCCAGCCGAGCAGCACGTTCGCGATTTTGGCGGCGGCCAGGTTCACCGAGGCCATGATGACGCAGTTGAAGAACAAGCCGAGGTAGATGGCGCGGAAGCCGCGCACCAGCGACGCCGGCTTGCCGCTGTAGCGCAGCTCGTAGAACTCGAGGTCGGTGAGCACGCCGGAGCGCCGCCACAGTTTGGCGTAGAAGAAGACCGTGGCCATGCCGGTGAGCAGAAATGCCCACCACTGCCAGTTGTTGGCGACGCCCTTCTCCCGGACGAAATTGGTGACCAGGTTCGGCGTATCGGTCGAGAACGTGGTCGCCACCATCGAGATGCCGATGAGCCACCAGGGCGCCGCCCGGCCGGAGGTGAAGAACTCGGCGGTGCTCGACCCTGCCCGCCGGGCGAGCAGGATCGCCGGCAGGAAGGAGATGCCGATCGAACAGATGACGATGAGCCAGTCGGCCTGCGTGAGATGCATGGGGCGATCGCAACCGGGGAAGGGACCGCGCTAAGATAGGGAGAGGCGGGACCGCCGCAACGGACCGTATATTCGCCGGATGCGCCGCTCACCTTATGGTGTCCTCGTCCTGTCGTGTCTCGCGATGCCGCTCACCGCACAGCAACCGACGACTCTCGACCTGATGCCCGTGCCCCGGTCACTCACGCTCGGGCAGGGGCGACTGCGGCTCGACTCGAGCTTCAGCGTCGCGCTCACGGCCCAGGCCGACCCGCGGCTGACCCGCGCCGTGGCGCGCGCGATCGGACGGCTCGCGCGCCGCACGGCGCTCACCCTCTCTGCCGTGCCGGTCGCCGACTCTGTGGCGCGCCTCGCGATTGCGGCCGCGGCGCCGGGCCAGGCGATCCAGAGCGAGACCGAAGACGAGTCGTATACGCTCGACGTCACTCCGGCGCGTGCGACGCTCGCCGCGCCCACCGTCGTGGGCGCGCTGCGGGGCCTCGAAACGCTGCTGCAGCTCGTCGCGGCGGACAGCGCGGGATTCTACCTCCCCGCAGTCCACATCGAAGACGCGCCGCGCTTCCCCTGGCGCGGGTTGCTCGTGGACGCCGGGCGGCATTTCGAGCCGGTCGAGGTGATCGAGCGCACCCTCGACGGGATGGCGGCGGTGAAGCTGAACGTGCTGCACTGGCACCTGTCGGAAGACCAGGGGTTTCGTGTGCAGAGCCTGCGCTATCCGCTGCTGCAGGGCAAAGGGTCGGACGGCCTGTTCTATACCCAGGCCCAGATCCGTGAGGTGGTGGCCTACGCCCGTGACCGGGGGATCCGGGTAATCCCCGAGTTCGATATGCCGGGTCATGCCTCGTCGTGGTTTGTGGGCTATCCGCGCTACGCCAGCGGCCCGGGGCCCTACGCCATTCAGCGCACCTGGGGCGTGTTCGACCCGACCTTCGACCCGACGCGCGAGGCGGTCTACACCTTCCTCGACCGCTTCATCGGGGAGATGGCCGCGCTGTTCCCGGATCCCTACTGGCACATCGGCGGCGACGAGGTGAACGGCGTGGAGTGGGACGCGAACCCCCGCATCCGCGCGTTCAAGCGCCTCCACCACTTCGCCGACAACGCCGCACTGCAGGCGTATTTCAACCAGCGCTTGTCGCGCATCCTCACGGCGCACGGCAAGTGGATGGTCGGCTGGGACGAGATCCTGACCCCCGACCTCCCCTCGAGCGCCGTGGTGCAGTCCTGGCGCGGCGTGGAGTATCTGCCGACGACGGTGCGCGCGGGACATCGCGCCATCCTCTCAGCGCCCTACTACCTGGATCAGATCTTCTCGGCCCAGGATCATTACCGGGACCCGCTCCCGGATTCGCTCGGCCTGACCCCCGAGGAAGCCGCGCGGGTGCTGGGCGGCGAAGCGTGCATGTGGGGAGAGCACGTGGGCCCCGAGACGATCGACTCGCGCATCTGGCCCCGGCTCGCGGCGGTGGCCGAGAAGCTGTGGTCCCAGGCGTCGGTGAACGACGTGCCCGACATGTATCGCCGCCTCGCCGTGATGAGCCTGCGGCTCGAGGAGCTGGGCCTCTCGCACAAGCTGCACACCGAGCGCATGGTGCGGCGGGCGATCGGGAACGGCGCGGACTTTCAGGCGCTGATGGCGCTGCTTGAGGTGTCGCAACCCGTCACCTTCGGGCAGCGTCACCGCCTCCAGGTAGGGATGACCCAACAGACCCCGCTGACCCGCCTCATCGATGCGGCCCGCCCCGACCCGCCGGCGCGGTGGAATTCGCTCGCGCTGGTCGAACGGTTGCTCGCCGACAGCGGCCGCACTCCGGCGATCGCCGACACCCTGCGCGCGGACTTCATGGCGTGGCGGAAGTTGCCGGAGGCGGTGCATGCGGCGGCGGTGCGCGCACCGCTCGCGCGCGA
>DATGDE010000064.1:0-51905 GCA_035311125.1 Gemmatimonadales bacterium | reverse complement strand
ATCGACGAGCTGGTGGGGTGGACGCGGCTGATTCGCCGGCACGAGTCGCTCCCCGCCGGCCCACCGACCCGCGGCGCGCCGGAGTTCGCCTCGTTACGACTCGCGCTGCGCGACATGGCGGGAGCGCTGGATACTGCCCGTGGCCGGGAGCTCGAGGCGGAGCGTCTCCGGGCTTTTCGCGAAGTGGCGCGGCGCGTAGCCCACGAAATCAAGAATCCGCTCACCTCGATGCGTATCGCCGTAGACCAGCTCCAGCGTGCCGACGCGGGAGGCCCCGCTGACGGGCGCACGGCCGTGGCGCGGGAGGTGTTGGCCGCGGAAACCGATCGGCTGGAGCGGCTCGCCAGGGAGTTCGCCGACTTCGGGCGCCTCCTGGAGGGGCCCACGAGCGAGGTGGATCTGGTGGAGCTGCTGGAGGAGCTGGGGCGGACGGCGGTCCCGGAGGGCGTCGCAGTCCACGTGACCGCCAACGGCGGGCGCCGCACCATCCAGGGCCACTATGATCCGCTGCGACGCGCCTTCAGCAACCTGCTCCGCAACTCGGCCGAGGCGATGGCGGGCCACGGCACCATCGACGTGGGGGTGACGGGTGAAGGCCGCGGTGTGGTGATCACCGTCGCCGACCACGGACCCGGCATTCCCGCCGAGCTGCGCGGGCGGGTGTTCGAGCCCTACATGACGACAAAACCGGATGGCACCGGGCTCGGCCTGGCCCTGGTGCGCCAGACGGTGGACGCCCATCAGGGCACGATCGCGGCCGCGGAGACCCCTGGTGGCGGCGCCACCTTCACGCTGGTGTTTCCGGCATGAGCCCGCGCGTCCTGCTGGTGGACGATGAGCACAACATCCGTCGCATGGTCGGAGCCCTGCTCCAGGAGGAGGGCTACGAGATCGCCGACGCACCGAACGGCGCGGCGGCGCTGGCGGCGGTGCGCGAGACGCCACCCGATGCGATCCTGCTGGACCTCATGATGCCGGGAGGGCCGGACGGTCTCGCGACGCTCGAAGAGCTGAAGCGGGCGCTCCCCGACGTCCCCGTCGTGATGATGAGTGGCAAGGCGTCGCTCGCCGACGCGGTCCGCGCCACCAAGCTCGGCGCCTTTCAGTTCCTGGAGAAGCCGCTCACGCCCGAGGGGCTGCTGGTCGCCATCCGGAGCGCGCTGGAGCTGTCGCGCGCCCGGGCCGAGAACCGCCGGCTGCATGAGGCGTTGGGCCACGCCGACCCGCTGGTAGGGGTGAGCGCGGCCATGGACGAGCTGCGCGCCCTGATCGCGCGCATCGCGCCGACCGACGCCCGCGTGCTCATCACCGGGGAGTCCGGCACCGGCAAGGAGCTCGTCGCGTCGGCGATTCACCGCCAGAGCGGCCGGGCCACCCGGCCGTTCGTCACCGTAAACAGCGCCGCGATTCCCCGCGATCTGGTCGAGTCCGAGCTGTTCGGCCACGAGAAGGGCGCGTTCACCGGGGCGGGCGAGCGGCGGCTGGGACGATTCGAGCTGGCGGACGGCGGGACGCTGTTCCTCGACGAGGTTGGCGACCTGGGGCAGGAGGCCCAGGCGAAGCTGCTGCGCGTGCTCGAAACCGGCGTCATCGAGCGGGTCGGGGGAGAGCGGCCGATCACCGTCGATGTGCGGGTCATTGCCGCCACGAACAAGGACCTGGCGCGCGCGTCGCGCGAGGGCAAGTTCCGCGACGACCTGCTGTTCCGGCTCGACGTACTGCCGGTGCACATCCCCCCGCTGCGGGAGCGCAGCGAAGATATCGCGCCGCTGGTGCGCCACTTCCTGGCCCGCCAGGCGGCGCGCCTCGGCCGCTCCCTCACGATGGATGCCGGTGCGCTGCAGCTGCTGGTGGCGTACCGCTGGCCGGGCAACGTCCGGGAGCTCGGCAACCTGGTGGAGCGGCTCGCGATCCTCGCGGCGACCGATGCGATCACCGCCGAGGACGTGCTGCGCGTGCTCCCGCCCGACGCCGTCGTCGCCAGGAGCGGCGCGGGGAGCACGCCGACCGGACCCGACCTCCCGCTGGCCGACGCGCTCGATCGTTACGAGCGGCAGCTGATCGCCGCCGCCCTCTCGGCAGCCACCGGCAACGTCGCCGACGCCGCCCGGCGCCTGTCCACCGACCGTGCCAACCTCTACCGGCGGATGCGCCGGCTCGGGCTCGAGCCGCCCCGCCACCTCGCGGAATGAGCCTCCGACTCCCCCTCGTCCCGCTGCTCGGCGCCGCGCTCTGCCTCGCCCGGCCGCTCGTCGCACAGGACACGGCGATCGTCATCCACCCCGAAAGCGCCGGACTGCATCTCACCCCGCCGGAGCTGCCGCATGCGGTCGTGGTGGAGGCGGTGCAGTTCTACAACGCGCCGACCACCACGCATCTCGTGGGCCGCGTTCGCCTCCCGGCCGGCAACACGTGGTCGGGCAACGTGGCCATCCGCAACGGCCCGGCGTTCATCGCGGGACGCGTGGAGGGCGCGCTGCTGCTTCTCAACGGGTCCGTCACCCTCGACACCACCGCGCGGATCACCGGCGATCTCATCGTCATCGGCGGGACGCTCCTCGGCAGCCGGGAGGCGGTGGCCGGCACGGTGCGCCTCTACGCCGAGCCCCTCCCCTATCGGCTGGTGGGAGACACCCTGGTCCACGCCCCCGACCTCACCCGTCGTTTCAGCCTCGCGGCCCGTTACATCTTCGGCCGAGGCACTTCACACTCCAGCCTGGTACTCGCCACGGGCGGCACCTACAACCGGGTAGAGGGGCTGCCGATCATCGCCGGGCCGACCGTGGACCTCTCGCTGGGTCACGGCGTGGCGCTGCGCGGCGGCGCGATGGGAGTATTCCGCACGGCTCGTTCGATCAGCGGCGAATGCTGCGATCTCGGATACAACACTCGCCTCGAGCTGCGCCTCGGCGACCGCCGCCCGGTGTCGCTGACGCTGCGCGGGTTCGACCTCGTCACCCCGGTCGAGGATTGGGGGCTGCACGCCAACGAGATCGGGTGGGAGGCGTTCTTCGTGCGGCGTGATTATCGCGACTACTACCGCGACAACGGGGTAGGCGTGCGACTTGGCTGGCAGGCGGAGGCGCCCCTCTCGCTCGGCGTGGAGCTGCGCCGCGAGCGCCAGGCGAGCGTCGCCGCCCGGGACCCCTGGACCCTGTCGCGGACCGGGAGGCCGTGGCGACCCAACCCGCCCATCGACAACGGCCATTACACGACGGTGTCTCCC
The DNA here is from genome assembly GCA_035311125.1 of Gemmatimonadales bacterium. Taxonomy (GTDB): domain Bacteria; phylum Gemmatimonadota; class Gemmatimonadetes; order Gemmatimonadales; family GWC2-71-9; genus DASTHG01. The sequence goes on along the minus strand of DATGDE010000064.1, from coordinate 48,679 downwards.
GGCGTCACGCTCGACACGCGCAACGATCGCTCCCAGCCGACCTCGGGATGGTACCTGCGCGCGACGTTCGACGTCATCTCGAGCCACGACGTCCGGCCGGCCCCCGGGTTCGCGAGCGCGGTGCGCGACTCGACTGCGCTGCTGGGGGCGTATCGCTCCACGCGGGCGTTGCTCGACTTCCGCCGCTACAACCGTCTCAGCGCCCAGGGCCGGCTCAACCTGCGTCTGCTGCTGGCCGGGTGGACGGGCGGCGACCCGCTTCCGTTGCAGAAGCGACTCAGCATCGGGGGACCGGAACCTCTGCCCGGGTACGACTTCCGTCAGGGCGCGTGCAATGCGCTCGTGACCGACGCCGTGTACGCGGGCACCAACGTCGCCGCGTGCGACCGGGTGATCGCCGTGCAGGCGGAGTATCGCGGGCACATCTCGCTCCGCACCCGCTACGACCCCGAGACGGGAGAGGCCACGGGGCTGGGGTACGTGACCCGGTTCCTGAGCGGGCCGGACTTCGTGGTCTTCGGAGACGCGGGACAGGCGTGGCTGGTCGGAACCGGTCCGGGACGGGTCCCGAGCGGCCGGCTCCCCGGCCTGGACAGTTGGCGGGCGGACCTCGGGCTCGGCGTGGACTGGGGTGGGTTCGGCGTCTACCTGGCCAAGGCAGTGACCTCCGGACAGGCGGTGCGGCTGACCGCCCGGCTGGAGCACCGGTTCTAGTCGTGCGCCGCTGGCTCCTGGTGCCCGGCCTCATCGCCGCGGCGGCGCTGCGGTTCGTTCCGCCGGGGCCGGCGCTCACCGTCACCCGGGACGGCTCGGTCGCCCGCGTGCAGGCGTTCGGCCTGCTCGATGACGGGAAGTTCGTGGAGCTAATGCGATCCGGCTTCCCGCTCCGTCTGCATTTCCGGCTGGAACTGTGGAAGGATCGCTCCGGATGGTTCGACCGCTACATCACGGGCGTCGACTGGGACGCCGTCGCGCGGGACGATCCGCTGGCGGAGGAATTCGTCCTCATCCGGACCGGCGGCACCGTGACCCGCTACAACACGACCGAAGACCTCGCCCAGGCGCTGGCGGTGCCCTACCGGGTGACGTTGGAGACCAGCGGGGGCGGCCGGTTCTACCTGATCGCCCGGCTGGATGTCACGACGTTGAACGACACGGATCTCGAGGAGCTGACGCGCTGGCTGAGGGGAGACGTCACGCCGGCGGTCTCGGGCCGGGAGAACCTGGGGCAGGCGTTGGCTCATGGAGCGCAGCGAGCCCTGGTACGGATCGCCGGGTTGCCGACGCTGACGCTGGACGCGCGCTCGGACGAGTTCCCTGGTGAAGTGAACCGCTAGGGCCTAACTGCCGAAGCGGGCGTCGATCGCCTGACGGATCTGCGTGAGGGAACTGCCGCCCGCTGCCATTTGAGTCGCCAGCACCGCTTCGTTCATACAGATGTCGCAGTACGCTCCGTGCTCCGACTCGAAGCAGGTGAGCAGCGACCGGTGGTTGGCGTTCTCGCGGCAGTGGCAGTGACAGTAGAGGCCGTCGAGCAGCGCCGGGGCGCTGCGCGCCGCCGCATAGGCCTCGATCGCGCCGGGAACGCGCGGCACCGCCTCTGGCTGCAGGACGCCGATCGCGGTCACCCCGGAGCGCGGCTCGGGATGGTGGGAGCCGTGACCCCGACCCGCCAGCAGGACGGCACCGAGGGCCACAACCGCTCCACCTGCCACCACCCACGGCAACGTCTTGCCGCTCACATCTCCTCGAGGGTCCGCAGAACGGCCGCGCCGTAGAACAGCCGGATGTAGCGAGACTGCGTCGGCGTGAGCCGTCGCACCGCCCACGCGAGATGGACGAAATGCGGCTCCATCGGCGAGCGCAGCGGGTGCATCCCCACCTCCTCGGGGAGGAGGTTGCCCTTGCGCGTGTTGCAGGTCGAGCACGCCGTCAGGACGTTGTTCCAGCCGTTCGTCCCGCCGCGCGACAGCGGGATCAGGTGGTCGCGGGTCAGGCATTCGCGATGCCGCAGCTGGTTCTGGTGACGGCCGCAGAACTGGCAGCGGTACTCGTCGCGGGCGAACAGGAACGTGTTGGTCACCTGACGCCGGAAGCGCCGCGGCACGTGGACGAACTTCATCAGCCGGATGACCGCCGGGCGAGGCAGCTCGAGGCGCGCGCTGCGCACGACCTCGCCCTTGTCGGCCTCGACGATCTCGGCCTTGCCGTCGATCACGAGGCGCAGGGCGCGGCGCACGGGCACCATGGTCAGGGGCTCGAACGACGCGTTAAGCGCTAGACAACGCACGGGTTACCTCGCCTGATACAAAAACAGCCGCCACGCTCGCCGGGAACGGGCGGCCCTCCCACATCCTACTCGGACTTCTAACGTTCGGCAAGACCGGGGGTTAAGTCGCTTACCCCCGGTGCACTACACGGCCGGCGATGACGGTCAGGAGTGCACCCGGAGGCGGCGGCAGGCGCTGCGGCGGTGAATAGCCGAACACCGCCAAATCGCCCGCCTTGCCCTTCTCGAGGGAACCGATCTCCCGTTCCCACCCCAGGGCCAGCGCCCCTTCGATGGTGAGGACCCGCAGCGCTTCCTCGGCACCGAACCACGAGACGCGTGCCTCGGCCCAGACGTCCAGGTCGGGTACGCTCGCCAGCGAGTCGGTGCCGATCCCGATCGTCACCCCGGCTTCGCGCAAGAGGGAGATCGGGGCCGTACCGTGCGCGTGGGCGCGGTTGGAGCGCGGGCAATGGGCGACGGCCACACGCGCTGTCTTGAGCGTCTGCACGTCGTCCGCGTCGACCTGGACACAGTGGATGGCGAGGGTGCCGGGGCGCAGTACGCCCAATCCATGCAGATACTGCACGGGCGAGCAGTGGTGCGGCTCGATCACGATGCCGCGCGATCGCAGGGCTTCGGCGAACGGCCCGGCGCCGTAGCGGACCAGCTCCGTCTCCTCCTGCGACTCCGCCACGTGCACGGCGATGGGGAGCCCCTCCTGCCGCGCGAAGTTCGCCACCCGCCGAAACAGCGACTCGCTCACCGTGTACGGCGCGTGGGGCGACACGCCGACGCGCCGCTGCGAGGTCGTCAGGCGGCGGAGGCGGAGGACCTGCTGCTCGAGCTCCGCCATGCTGGCCGGCACCTGGGACGGGGATGGGCCGAACACCTCCTGAAACACGATGCCCCGGCCGCCGAAGCGGACCAGGGCCTGCATCGCCGCTCCGGTGCTGCCGGTCTCCGCGATGCAGGTGACCCCGCGGGCCCAGCAATCGTGCAGCCCGCGCTCCGCGCCGGCCTGAAACGACTCGGGCGGCGTCGCGTCCTTCAGCTCCCGCACGCGCCGGATCCATTTCGCGAAGTCCCGCTCGCCGTTCTGGCCGGCGAGATGCGTCAGCTCGAGGTGCGTGTGGAGGTTGACGAGGCCCGGGGTGAGGATGCCGTCCCGGAATTCGAGCGACTCGCCATTGCGGGGGGCGGGGACCCGCGCGTTGGGTCCCACAGCGGCGATGCGGCCGTCGGCGCCGACGAGAACGGCGCCGTCCTCGATCGGCGGCGCCGTGACCGGAAAGACCACGCCGGCGCGGATGCGAAGCATCGCGCTAGGGCGTGAGCGGGCCGATCCCGCCGTGCACCGGGCAGAGCTGGGTCGGCTGGGTTCCGGGGTAGAACCAGTCCACGTGGTGGTCGGAGGCGGGGCAGAAGGGCGTCGCCAGGTATCCCGTCTTCCAGTCCACTTCACGCGCTACCAGGGAATCGGGGCGCGCCCAGTCGACCGGCGGCGGGCGGCGGTCGTAGACGTCCCGCATGAACTCGGTCCATGCCGGAGCGACGATGCGGCCGCCGCCCGCGTCGTTCATGATGCGCTGCAGGTAGTCGTAGCCCACCCAGATCCCCGCCACGAGGTCCGGGGTGAACCCGACGTACCAGGCGTCGGTGTAGTCGTCGGTGGTCCCGGTCTTCCCCGCCGCCGGCAGTTGGAACCCCGCCCCCCACACCGCGCTCGCCGCCGTGCCGCGGCGTACCACGTCCTTGAGCATGTCGGTCATCAGCCACGTGTGGGCCGAATCCATCACCTGCTCCCGCTGGATCGCGGGCTGCCAGAGGATATTGCCGTTGTGGTCCTCCACCCGGATGATGCCGATCGGCTGGGCGCGCGTGCCGAGGGTGGCGAAGACGGAGTAGGCGGCGATCAGCTCGATCGGGTACACCTCCTTGGCGCCGATGTGGATCGCCGGGACCGGAGGAATCGGCGTGGTGATGCCGTAGCGTCGAGCCTCGCCGATGACCGTCTGCTCGCCCAGCGCCATCCCCAGCTTGATCGTCGACAGGTTGCGCGAGTTGTAGAGGGACTGCCGCATGGGAATCGGACCCTTGGTCGTCAGGTCGTAGTCCTGGGGATTCCAGTACGTGCTGTCGGGCTGCAGCACGGGCTGATCGAGCGGCGTGTCCTGGAGGATCTCCGTGACGGGGTGACCCGCGCGCACGGCGGCCGAATAGACGAACGGCTTGAAGGTCGAGCCGGGCGCCCGCTTCGCCTGGGTGACGCGGTTGAACTTCGAGTCGGCGAAATCGCGTCCCCCGATCATCGCCCGGATGTACCCGGTGCGGGTATCCATGGCGAGCAGCGCACCCTGCAGGTACTGCGTCGCCGGGCCGTGGTCTTCGCCCTGTCCGGCCCGGGACGATTCGAGGTAGTCGCGGTAGGTGGGCCGGTCCCATTTTCCGCCGGTGTACACCCCCGCCTCGATGGCGTCGAGCTGCGCCGACAACGCCCGCTCGGCCGCCTCCTGCATGTCGAGATCGAGCGTCGTGTAGATCCGCAGCCCTTTCTCGTAGAGATCGCGGCCGTAGCGCGGCTCGAGGTACTGCGTCCGCAGCCATTCCACGAAGTACGGCGCGACATCGCCGTAGTTGGTGCGGGAGTTGGTGAGCACCAGCGGGAAGGCCTTCCACAGCTCGGCCTCATCGGCCGACAGGAAGCCCTGCGACTGCATCAGCTCCAGGACGACGTTGCGGCGGCGCACCGCGCGATCGGGGTGCAGGCGCGGATTGTAGAAGGAGGGTGCCTTGGGAATCGCGGCGAGCGTCGCCGCCTCCGCCACGTTCAGGTCGCGCGCCGACTTGCCGAAATACACCTGCGCGGCGGCTTCCACGCCGTGCGATCCCGCCCCCAGATCGATCTGGTTCAGATACATCTGGAGGATGGTGTCCTTGGGGAAATTGTGCTCGATCTCGATCGCGACCCGCGCCTCCTTGAGCTTGCGGGTCAGCTGCTTCTCGCGGGTGATCTGCTCCGGGAAGATGTTGCGGGCCAGCTGCATCGTGATCGTGGAAAAACCCTGCGTGTAGCTCAGCGCGGCGAGGTTCGCCTTGAGCGCGCCGGGAATGCGCCAGTAGTCGATGCCGTGGTGGTGATAGAACCGCTTGTCCTCGGTGGCGAGAAACGCCTGCCGCACCCAGGGCGGGATCTCGCGCAGCGGCAGGACGGTGCGCCGCTCGAGACCGAGCTCGGTGATCAACCGGCCGTCGGCCGCGTACACCTTGGACGTCTGCTGAGGAACCGAGTTGGAGCCCATCAGGCGGGCGATGGTGGGGCAGCGCTCGTTGGCGCACACGCGCGACCAGGCACCCCAGGAGAACCCGACCCCCAGCATGACCAGGAGCGCTACGCCTCCGGCCACACCCCGGCGGGTGAGCACCGTCTCCCACGACAGCTGCGGCTTGAGAATGGCGAAGCGGCCCATCGCCCCAACAACCTAGTGGCATGCCCTGACGCTTGCCAGCGCCCGCGGCCGCTCTTACGATTCGCGCCCATGTCGCACCTGCTCGCGGAGCTCGAATGGCGGGGCCTGGTGCACGCAGCCACGCCCGGCCTCGACGCCCACCTGGCGCGCGGTCCACTCACCGCCTACTGCGGCTTCGACCCGACGGCCCCCAGCCTGCAGCTGGGCAATCTGGTGCCGCTGATGCTGCTGCAGCATCTGCAGCGAGCGGGGCACCGGCCGATCGTGCTGATGGGCGGGGGCACCGGGTTGATCGGCGATCCCTCCGGGAAGCGCACGGAGCGTCCCCTGCTCGCCCCCGACGAGCTGCGCGCGAATCTCGAGGCGCAGCGCGCGCAGATGGCGCGGTTCCTCGACTTCAGCGGTGATCGCGCCCGTCTGGTCGACAACGCGGAGTGGCTGGTGCCGGAGCGTCTGGTGGACTTCCTGCGCACCGTCGGAAAGCACTTCACCATCAACATCATGTTGCAGAAGGAATCGGTGAAGGCCCGGCTGGAGAGCGGGCTGTCGTTCACCGAGTTCAGCTACATGCTGCTGCAGGCCTACGATTACCTGGAGCTGTTCCGCCGCCACGGGTGCACCCTGCAGGTGGGCGGCTCGGACCAGTGGGGCAACATCACCGCAGGCGTCGAGCTGGTGCGGCGCACCGAGGGCGCCGAAGTGCACGGACTCGTCGCTCCGCTCATCACCACCGCGTCGGGCGCGAAGTTCGGGAAGTCGGAGGCGGGGGCGATCTACCTCGACCCCAGGATGACGTCGCCCTTCAAGTTCCATCAGTTCTGGGTGAATGCGGACGATCGCGACGTCGGGACATACCTGCGGCTGTTCTCGCTGCGACCCAAAGACGGCTCCGAGGGCATCGAGCCCGTGCTGCAACTGCACGCCGAAGATCCCGCGAAGCGCGAAGCGCAACGTTACCTCGCCAACGAAATGACCGAGCGGGTGCATGGCACGGCGGCGACGGCGTCGGTGGTGCAGGCCGCATCCATTCTGTTCGGCGAGTGGGACCCGCGGGGGGCCGACGCGGCGGCGTTCGAAGTGCTGGCCCAGGAGATCCCCACGGCGCGCGTGCCTGCCGGCGCCGCGCTGGTCGACGCCGTAGTCGGCGCCGGTTTGGCGAAGTCGAAGAGTGAAGCCCGCCGCCAAATCGAGCAGGGGGGGATCTACGTGAACCAGCAGCGGGCGCAGGACGTCAACCGCACGCTCGCCCCGGCGGACTGGCTCGCCGGCGGCTATCTCCTGCTGAGAAAAGGAAAGAAGGAGTACGCCCTGCTGCGGGGCGATCCGGCCTGACCGCAGGCTATTTCAGGTTCTCGAGCACGTCCAGCACCTTCTCCATCTCCCCGACCGTGTTGTAGCAGTGCGGCGAGAGGCGGATCGCGCCCTCGCGCAGCGAGCACACGATCCGGGCGCGCTTCAGGGCGTGGTAGGCCTCGACCGGCTCCGCGGGGGCGATGCAGAGGATCGCCGAGCGATGCCGCTCGTCGCGCGGTGAAACGACCCGCATGCCGTGCGCGTCGGCCCAAGCGAAGATTGGCTCATGCAGGCTGCGCGTCACCTCGGCGATCTCCGCGATGCCGATTTCCAGCAGCAGCTCCACCGACTGGGTGAAGCCGTAGAAGTCCTGGTAGGGCAGCGTGATCATCTCGAAGCGGCGGGCGTCGGCGCGGAATGTCGGATTGTACTCGGTGAGCCGGGAGAAATCGTCGGTGCCCTCGAACGCCATCCACCCCGTCATCGCCGGCTCGAGGGTGGGGATCAGCTCCTTGCGGACATAGACGAACCCCGACCCCCACGGCGACAGCAGCCACTTCTGGCCCCCGCACGCCAGGATATCCACCGGCGTCTCCCGGACGTCGAGCACCGAGTTGCCCACCCCCTGGATGCCGTCCACCACGAGGATCGTGCCGTTGGCGCGCGTCGCGGCCGAGAGCTTCTTCAGGTCGGCGCGGAAGCCGTTGGAGAACTGGACGAACGACACCGCGAGCACCTTCACGCGCGGGTCGCGCAGGGCGCTCAACAGGTAGTCCTCGTCGGGCCAGCCCTCGCGCGTGCAGGGGGCGAGCGTCACTTCGACGCCCTGCTTGCGCAGCATCAGCCACGGATAGACGTTCGCCGGAAACTCCCGGTCCGACAGGATCACGCGGTCGCCCGGTCCGAGCGGCAGCGCGCCGGCCGCGAGATTCAGGCCGAAGCCCGTGTTCGTCGCGAGCGCGATCTCGCCGGTGTCGGCGTTGACGAGGCGCGCGGCGGCATCGCGCGCGGCCTGCAGGCCCGCGAACAGATCGCGGTCGGGGAGCAGGTGCGGAGCGGTCCGTTTGGCGTTGAAGGCATCGAGGATGCGACGGGTGCGCTCGGGGATGGGGCCGATCGAGGCGTTGTTCAGGTATGCCGTGTCCGCGGTCCAGGGGAACTCGCTCGCCCGCAGGTGCCGCAGCGATTCGCGCAGCGCCTTCACCTTGGCCGGATGGAAGGCGACGTCGGTCATGCGGCCCGCACCTCCAGGGCGTCGCGCAGGCCGTCCCCGACCAGATTCACGCCCAGCACCGCGAGGCCGATGGCCACGCCGGGCACGAGACTCACCCACGGTGCCACGCGCAGCAGATCCCGCCCGTCGGCGACCATCGCGCCCCATGACGGCGTCGGCGGGCGGGCGCCGAGCCCCACGAACGACAACGCCGCCTCCGCCATGATCGCGCCGCCGACCCCGAGCGTAGTGATGACGATCACGGGTGGCAGCACGCCGGGGAGCAGGTGGCGCGCCAGCACGCGGGCGTCGCTCGCGCCCAGGGCGCGCGCCGCCAGCACGTACTCGCGGCTGCGCAGGCCCAGGACTTCACCGCGCACCACGCGGGCGACGCCGGCCCACCCGACGAGGCCGATCACCACGAACACAACGGGGAGCGAGGGGTTCACGGCGGCGGCGATCGCGATGAGGAGCAGCAGCGAGGGGAAAGCGAGGGTGACGTCGGCGAGGCGCATGATGGACGCGTCGACCCAGCGCCCGTAGTAGCCGGCCGCCAGGCCGAGACCGACGCCCAGCACGCCGGCCACCGTCTGGCTCACGAGTCCGACCAGGAGCGACAGGCGGGCGCCGTACAGCACGCGCGAGAGGACGTCGCGCCCCTGCACGTCGGTGCCGAGCCAGAACACGCGCGAAGGCGCGCGCAGGCTGACGGCGAGGGAGCCGTGCAGCGGGTCGGCCGGAGCGATCCACGGCGCGGTCAGTGCGAGCACCGCCAGGATCGTCACCAGGGCGAAGCCGGTCAGGGCCCAGCGGTCACGGGCGAATCGCCGCCAATGGCGTGGCGCTTGCATGGGGGTCTCGACTACGTTACTCGGGACTCGCACGACAAATCAAGCGCATGCGCGTGGCATGAGGCGGTGAATCCCGGCACTCGTTTCACCCTCGTTCTCGGGGGCGGCGGCATGAAGGGCCTGGCGCACGTGGGGGTGCTCGAGGCCCTGCTGGAGCGCGGCCTCAAGCCCTCCTACATCGTCGGCTGCAGCGTCGGCTCGCTGGTCGGGGCCGCGTGGTCGTCCGGCAAGAGCATCCCCGAGCTGCGCGACATCGCCATCAACCTGAAGCGCAAGGACGTCTTCCAGATCGCGCACGCCGACATGGCGTTCAAGCGCATGCGCTCCCCCGCCCTGTTCCGGCGCGAGCCACTGGCGCTGCTGATCGCGCGGCTCGTAGGCGACGCCGGATTCTCCAACCTCGATATCCCGGTGATCGTCAACACCGTGGACATCAACTCGGGGATGCAGGTGCTCTGGGGGCTGCCCGGGCTGGACGACATCCCCGTGGGCGAGGCGGTGTTCGGATCGTGCGCGCTGCCCGGCTACCTTCCGCCGCACGACATCCGCGGGCGCTTCTACGTGGACGGCGCGGTGATCGACAACCTGCCGATCGCGGCGGCCCGCGCGCTCGACAGCGAGCTGGTCTTCGCAGTCGACGTGTCGGCCTCGAGCACGCTGCGCGAGGACACGCAGGAGGGTGGTTTCGCCGCGGTGTTCGGCCGCGCGACCGAGATCGCGATGCAGGCGCTGCTCGAGCAGCGCCTGCGGCAGTGGACCACGCCGCCGGTCTACTACATCCATCCGCGCGTCGAACACATCTCGATGTTCTCGTTCGACCACCTGCGCGAGGTGGTCGAAGAGGGCTACCGCGCCACGACGGAGGCGCTGGAGCGCGCCGACACCTGGCCCGCGCGCGGCGCCGAGGGCGTGTACCCGCGCCGCCGCGTGATCGTCCAGGTCGCGCGCGATCGCTGCATCGGCTGCGGCGCCTGCCTGTTCCAGGGACCGCCGGGACTCTTCGTCCTCGATACCGAGCGCAAGGCGGTCGTCACGCAGCCGGAGCAGGAATGGTCGCCGGCCAGCGGCAGCTTCATTCGTCACTGCCCCACCTACGCCATCAGCGCCCGCCCGGTCGCCGCGGCGATGGAGACGATGCGCCGCTCCGGGTGAGCGGCGCAGAGATGCCCGAACTGCAACCGAAGTAACGCGCCTTAACTCAAAGTCGTTGCAGCGGGTTACGGCGTGCTTCTTGCCCTCGTGCTGGGTCGATGCGGAGCGCGACGGCGCACTCGATCGGCTAACTCCGCAATACGTCGAACAGATGCACGAAGGTCCCCACGCGGCGGCCCGCGGTCATCGGCCGCAGTGTGGAGTGGCCGCCACACTTCGGAAAGCTCGCGGAGGGCATCCGGTTGCGCATCAAGTTCCACCAGGCGGCGGTGCTCGCGCCGCTCACGCCGGCGCGCGCCGGCGAACGACCGGCCACCAACGCGAACCCCACGGCCACCGATCGCCCACCCGTCGTCCCGCCCGCGGAGCGGCCCGGGGTGCGGGGGAAGTTTCTCTTCCTCGGCCACGAGAAGCTCCACGTGCGTGGAGTGACCTACGGCACCTTCCGGCCACAGCCCGACGACAGCGAGTTCCCCACACCCGACGTCGTGGAGCGCGACTTCTCGCTGATGGCGGCGCACGGCGTGAACTCGCTGCGCACCTATACGGTCCCGCCCCGCTGGATGCTCGACGCGGCTTCGCGTCACGCCCTCCATGTGCTGGTCGGGATCCCGGTGGAACGGCACATCGGGTACCTGACCGACCGCAAGGGCGCACCCGACACCGGCCGTCTCGTTCGCAGCGGCGTCGCCGCCTGCGCCGGTCACCCGGCGGTGCTCGCGTACGCGATCGGCAACGAGATCCCCGCCGCCACGGCCCGGTGGCACGGCGCCGGCCGCGTGGAGCACTTTCTCGAAGGGCTGTTTCGTGCGGCGAAGGCCGAGGATCCGTCGGGACTGGTGACGTACGTGAATTACCCCTCGACGGAATACCTGCAGCTCCCCTTCCTCGATTTCGTTTCGTTCAACGTCTTCCTGGAGACGCGCGCGCCGCTCGCCGCCTACCTGGCGCGGCTGCATCACGTCGCCGGCGAACGGCCGCTGCTCCTCACCGAGGTCGGTCTCGACAGCCTGCGGAACGGCGACGCGGCCCAGGCGCGCACGCTGGACTGGCAGATCCGGACCAGCTTCGCGGAAGGCTGCGCGGGCGTGTTCGTGTACGCCTGGACCGACGAGTGGTACCGCGCGGGCGAGGACGTGACCGACTGGCGGTTCGGGCTCACCAGCCGCGACCGGAGCCCCAAGCCCGCGCTGGCCGCCGTGCAGGCGGCATTCGCCGACACGCCGTTCCCGGCCGAGATGGGCTGGCCGCGCATCTCGGTGGTGGTCTGCACCTACAACGGCAGCCGGACCATCCGCGACTGCCTCGAAGGCTTGGAGCGCCTGCGCTACCCCAACTTCGAAGTGATCGTCGTGAACGACGGCTCGACGGACGCGACGCCCGACATCGTCAGGGAGTACGACGTCCGGCTGATCAGCACCGAGAACCGGGGACTCTCGAGCGCGCGCAACACCGGATGGCGGGAGGCGACGGGCGAGATCATCGCCTACATCGATGACGACGCCTATCCGGACCGCGACTGGCTGACGCACCTGGCGGCCACTTTCCTGCGTACCAGCGACGTCGGCGTCGGCGGGCCGAACATCTCTCCTCCGGGCGACGGACCGATCGCCAAGTGCATCGCCCTCGCCCCCGGGAATCCGATCCACGTGATGCTCACCGACCGCGAGGCGGAGCACATCCCCGGCTGCAACATGGCGTTCCGGCGCTCCGCGTTGCAGGAGATCGGCGGCTTCGACGAGCAGTTCCGCGTCGCCGGGGACGACGTGGACGTGTGCTGGTCGCTGCGGGAGCGCGGCCGGACGCTGGGGTTCAGCCCCTCCGCCGTCGTGTGGCACCACCGGCGCAATTCCGTGCGCGCCTTCTGGAAACAGCAGGTCGGATACGGACGGGCCGAGGGTCTGCTGGAGCGGAAGTGGCCGGAGAAATACACGGCCACCGGCCAGATCGCCTGGGCCGGCCGCCTGTACGGCGCCACGTTGCTGCCCGCCGCGCCGTGGCGCAGCGGGCGCATCTACCACGGCACCTGGGGATTCGCTCCGTTCCAGCGGCTGTACCAGGCGACGCCCACGTGGCTCGGATCGCTCGCCCTCGCGCCGGAGTGGTATCTGCCGATCGCCGCACTCGCGGTGGTGGCGCTGCTGGGGATCGCCTGGGCCCCGTTGCGACTCGCCATCCCCCTGTTGGTGCTCGCGACCGGCCCGCTCATCCTGCGGGCGGCGTTCGCCGCTCGCACCTCCTTTCCGCGCTCGCGTCCCACCCGGCGCATCCGCCAGCGGCTGCTGACGGGCTTCCTGCACCTGCTGCACCCGCTGGCGCGGCTGTACGGGCGATTGACGCGGCCTGCCGCGACGCGCCGACACCGGCACGGCTGGGCGCCGGGAGGCCGGGTCGCGCTGTGGTGCGAGCGCTGGCGGGATCCCGCCGAACGGCTCAACACCCTCGAACGCGCGCTACGCGACACGGGGGATGCGGTGCTCCGTGGGGGTGAGTTCGAGCGCTGGGACCTGGAGGTGCGTGGCGGAGCCCTCGGGGCGGCACGCCTCGCCATGGCCGTGGAGGAACACGGCATGGGTCGCCAGTTCGTCCGGGTCCGCTGGTGGTTCAGCCCATCGCCCGCCGGGCCGGCGCTGGCGCTGCTGCTCGGCGGTCTCGCCATCGCGGCGCAAACCACCGGCGTCTGGGTTCCGGCCGTGCTGTTCGGGGCCGCCGCGCTGTGGTGCGCCTGGCGCACCGTCGCGGATTGCGGGTCGGCTGCGGCCGATGTCCGTCGCGCGGTGGGCCGCGCCGGAGACGGTTGACCGATGGCCGCTACCTACAGCGACTTCACTCTATACCGGCGGCTGCTCGCAGAGGCGCGTCCCTACTGGCCGCACCTCGGCGTGTTGTTCGCGCTCGGGTTGCTCAGCACCCCCATCGCCCTGCTCGTTCCGCTTCCATTGAAGATCGTGGTGGACTCGGTGCTCGGAACGCGGCCCCTGCCCGGTCCCCTGGCCGCGTGGGTCCCGGCCGCCTGGCACTCACCGGAAACGTCACTGGCGATCGCCATCGGCGTCCTGCTGGCCGTCACGCTGCTGGCCCAGTTGCAGAGTCTTTTCAATACCTGGCTGCGCGCCTACGTGGGCGAGCACATCGTGCTGGGATTCCGGTCCCGCCTGCTGGAGCAGAGCCAGCGACTGTCGCTCTCCTACCACGACTCGACCGGCACCGCCGACACAGCGTACCGGATCCAGTACGACGCCTCGGCGCTGCAGTACGTAGCCGTGGACGGCCTCATCCCGTTCATCTCGGCGACGATCACGCTGGTAGCGATGCTCTCGGTGACCGCGCGCCTCGACTGGCAGCTCGCTGCGGTCGCGCTGGCCGTCGCGCCCATCCTGTTCACGCTCTCGCGCAGCTTCCGGCGCCGCATGCGCGGGCAATCCCGGGCCGTCAAGAAGCTCGAAAGCTCGGCCCTGCATGTCGTGCAGGAAGTCCTCGGAGCGCTGCGCGTGGTCAAGGCGTTCAACCAGGAGCCGCGCGAGACCGAGCGTTTCCTGGGTCGCGCCCGCGAGGGCGTCGCCGCCCGCCTCCAGCTGGCGCTCATCGAGGGACGCTTCGGGCTGTGGGTCGGGTTGACCACTGCGGCGGGCACGGCGGCCGTGCTCTACCTGGGGGTCGGCCACGTCCGGGCCGGCGTGCTGACGCTGGGCGAGCTGCTGATGGTCATGAGCTACCTGGCGCAGCTCTACCAGCCGCTGTCCACGATCAGCCGCAAGGCGGCCAGCCTGCAGTCTTACCTGGCGAGCGCCGAGCGCGCGTTTACCCTGCTGGACGAGGTCCCCGACGTGCCGGAGCGGCCGGACGCGCGGCCGCTCGGGCACGCCGTCGGCGCGGTGGAATTCCGCGGTGTGTCCTTCGGCTACGACGCCGATCGCACGGTGCTGCGCGACGTCTCGTTCACGGTCGAGCCGGGGACTCGCGTGGCGGTCACGGGAGCGACCGGAGCCGGCAAGTCCACGCTGATGAGCTTGCTCACCCGCTTTTACGACCCCACGAGCGGTGTGGTGTTGCTCGACGGGGTGGATCTGCGCGATTACCGCGTCGCCGACCTGCGGCGCCAGTTCGCCATCGTGCTGCAGCATCCCCTGCTCTTCTCGACCACCATCGCCGAGAACGTCGCCTACGGCCGGCCCGGCGCCCCGCGGGAGGCCATCGAGCAGGCGGCGATGGCCGCCAACGCGCACGACTTCATCTCCCGGTTGCCGCGCGGTTACGACACCCAAGTCGGCGAGCTGGGGCAGAAGATGTCCGGCGGCGAGCGTCAGCGCATCGCGCTCGCCCGGGCGTTTCTCCGCGACGCGCCCGTGCTGATTCTCGACGAGCCCACCAGCTCGGTGGACCTGAAGACCGAGGCGGTGATCCTCGAGGCGCTGGAGCGTCTGATGGCGAGCCGCACGGTCTTCCTGATCACGCACCGGCCGAGCAGCTGGACGATGTGCGACGTGCGGCTCCAGCTGGAGCGCGGGCGCCTGATTCGCAAGGACGATCCCGCCGTCGCGGCGGTGGCCGGAACGGGTGGAGAACGATGAGTCGCGCGCCGATCGCGGTGCTGCACGAGGACCTGGCGGCCCATCCCGCGGTCCAGGCATGGGTCAGCATGTGGGCCGCGCAGGATGTACCGGAGCGGGTCGAGGTGCTGCGCCGGCTCAAGACCTCGGAGGTGTACCGGCTGGTGGGCGCCGGCCCGGCCGGCAAGAGCGTGATCGCCAAGCGGACGCCGGCCGTGAAGGCGTCCATCGAGCTGATCATGTACGAGCGCGTCCTCCCGCACCTGCCCGTCACGACTCCCCACTACTATGGCAGCCGGCCGACGGACGGAGAGGGGCGCGATGGCGGTCGCTGGATCTTTCTCGAGGATGTCGGCACCCAACGGTACTCCGAGGAGACTCCGACCCATCTGGCGCTGGCCGCCCGGTGGATCTCGCGGATGCACGGGGCAGCGACTGGCCTCGTCGCCGCGCGCTTCCTTCCGGACGGCGGCCCGGCGCGCTACCTCGCCCACCTGCGCGCCGCCCGGGAAAAGATCGAGCAGCGGCTGCCCGGTCCCGAGCTGACGCGCGACGACATCGCCATGCTTCAGGGGGTCATCGCGGTCCTGAACGCGCTGGAATTGCGCTGGACGCGCGTCGACGCCATGTGTCTGGGATTGCCCGCAACCGTGGTGCACGGCGATTTCCGACCGAAGAACGTGTACCTCCGCCCAAACGGCAACGGCCTCGCCTGTTACCCGATCGACTGGGAAACGGCCGGGTGGGGCGTGCCCGCCATCGATCTGACCCGGATCGACGTCGCCGGCTACTGGGCGTGCGCCCGCGAGTGGCGGCCCGGGCTGGAGCTCGATACGGTGCGCCGCCTGGCGAGCATCGGGCACGTGCTGCGCACGGTGGCCGCCATCGACTGGGAAACCGCCACCCTGCGGTACGATTCGCGCCGGATGTTCAGTCGGGAGCTCTCGAGCATGCAGGTGCTGGTGCGCCGCCTGGCCGATGCCGCCTGGACCGCGGGAGTCCTGGAATGGATGTGCTGACGACGGGCGAATTGCGGGACGTCCTCGAGGCCGAACGCCTGCCGGGCGCGGCCGAGCTGGGAGCCGCGTTGCAGGAGATCTGCGGCGGGGGCCGCGGAGTCGCAGCCCGCATCCTCGATCTGCGACGGCTCAAGACCAACGTCTATCGCGTGCGGCTCGAGACGGGGAGCGGGGGGGCCGTCCGCTCGCTGATGCTCAAGTCCTCCAACCCCGCGCTGGCGCGTCACAATCAGCTGGTGGCCCGCCGCTGGCTGCCGGCCATCGGCCTGGCGGACGCGGGCGCCCGGCTGGAGGGGTCGGCGGCCGATCGGCACGGTCAGCGGATATGGCTGATCTACGAGGACCTCGGCGAAGCGCGCCTCGACACCGCGACCGGCGATCGCGCGCGCGTCGGCGCCGTGGTGGACCTGATCGCGGCGCTGCACGTCCGGTCCGCCGGCCACGCCATTCTGCCGGATTGCCGCGCGCACGGCGGCGACCTCGGAGCGCCCTACCTGTCCGGCAACGTGCGCGATGCGGTGCGGGGCCTCGAGCAGTTACGCCCGCCGCGGGTCGCGCTGACGCCCGAGCAGGAAGCGATACGCGATCGCCTGCTGGAGCGGCTCCGGGCCCTGCAGCACGAGCTCCCCGACCGGCTGCTGATGCTGGAGCTGGGCGGCGGACCCGAGGTGCTGCTGCACGGAGACCTCTGGACCACCAACGCGTTCGTGTTGAACGGGCCCCGCATCGATGCGTGGTGCGCCCGGCTCATCGACTGGGATCACGCCGGCGTGGGGTGGGCGAGCTACGACCTGTCCACGTTCCTGCTCCGCTTTCCGCGGGAGGAGCGTCCGTGGATCCTCGATCGCTACCGCACAGCGATGGAGGGCGCGCAGGCCGGGTGGCGCCTGCCCGAGATCCGGGAGCTCAACACGCTGTTCGAAACGGCCGAATTCGCCCGCTTCGCGAACCGCGCGGTATGGCCGGCCGTCGAGCTGCTGGTGGACGGCGCGGACTGGGCGTTCGACGAGCTGGCGATGGTCGCGGACTGGTTCGACGACTGGCGGCCGGTGCTCCCCGAGACCGGAGCGCGGCCGCGATGAAGCTGCTGATCGTGAACGCGGACGACTTCGGCCTGACCGGCGGCATCAGCCGCGGCATTGTCGCGGCGCACCAGCGCGGCATCGTCACCAGCGCGAGCCTGCTGGTGGACGCCGCGGGGAGCGAGGCCGCGGCGGCGCTGGCGGACGCCGCGCCCGAGCTCAGCGTCGGACTGCACCTCGATCTCGACGGCGTCGCGGCCGAGCATGTCCCCGCGGAGCTCGACCGCCAGATGCGGCGGTTCGAAGCGCTCATCGGCTCGCCGCCGACCCATCTCGACACGCATCACGACACCCACCGCGACCCGGGCGTCCTGCGCCACGTGTCGGCGTTCGCCCGGCGGCACGACCTGCCGTTGCGCGGGCATTCCGCGGCCCACGTATGCTCGCGGTTCTACGGCCAATGGAGCGGCGAGACGCACCTGGAGCAGATCAGCGTCCCCGGGCTCGCGCGTGTGTTGGCGGAGGGCGTGGCCGATGGAATCACCGAGCTGATCTGCCACCCCGGGTATGCGGACGCCGAGCTGCGATCGAGCTACGCCGCCGAACGGGACGCGGAAGTCGCCACCCTGTGCGATCCCGGCGTGCGTGCGGTGCTCGATGCGCAGGGTATCAGCCTGATCGGCTTTCGCGACGTACCGGCCCTCGTGGCTGGCGCGCAGCGCTGGTAGCGGGGGCCGACCGTGGCGACCGTCGTCGTCTCCTCCTACAACGTGGCCAGCTTCCCCGAAGGGGGCGGGCACTTCTGGGTGTACATGCAGTACGTCCACGGCCTGCGGCAGGCGGGCTGCGACGTGTACTGGCTGGAGCGGTTCCGCCGCGGCAAGGACCCCGCGCGCGACGCGCAGGCGATGACGACCTTCTTCGAGCGGATGAAGCGTTTCGGGCTCGACGGCAAGGTGCTGCTGTACACGCAGGACGAAGCGCCGAACGGTGGCGAGCCGGTCCTCGAATTCGTCCGAATTCCCCGCCGGGTCGCCGAGTCCGTCCTCAAGCGCGCCGATCTGCTGCTGAACTTCCACTACGCCATCGATCCGCGTCTGCTCGGCTGCGCGCGGCGCAGCGCGCTCGTCGATATCGATCCGGGCCTTCTGCAGTTCTGGATCAGCACCGGCCAGCTGCACGTGCCGCCGCACGACGCCTACCTGACGATCGGGGAGACGGTCGGCACCGCCGCGGCGCGTTTCCCCGATTGCGGGGTCGCCTGGATCCCCTTCCGGCCGCCCGTTTGCCTGGACCTCTGGCCGTACACCTTCGATCCACGGTGCGAGGCCTTCACCACGGTCGCCGGCTGGTGGTCCGGGCAGTGGGTGCGCGGGATGGTGGACGGGCAGGAGATCTTCTACGAGAACACGAAGCGGGTCTCCTTCCTCGATTTCGTGGAGCTGGCGAGCCGCACGACGCAGCCGCTCGAGCTGGCGCTGTACCTCGCCAAGGACGACGGCGCCGATCTGGCGCTGCTCGACCGTCACGGGTGGCGGGTGCGGCGCTCCCAGGACGTCGCAGGGAGCCCTGAGCAGTACCGGGGATACGTCCGCCGGTCGCGCGGGGAGTTCAGCTGCGCCAAGCCCTCCTGCATGAAGCTCCAGAACGCCTGGATCTCCGACCGCACGATCTGCTACCTCGCCAGCGGGAAACCGGCGGTGGTGCAGCACACCGGCCCCAGCGCCTATCTCCCCAACGGCGAGGGCCTGTTCCGGTTCACCACTCTGGAGGAAGCGGCCGCCGCGCTCGCTGCCGTCAACGCCGACTACGAGCGGCATTGCCGGGCGGCGCGGGACATTGCGGCGACCTGGTTCGACGCGAGGCTGGTGCTGGAACACATTCTCAATGCCACGCTGGAGACCACGCCGTGCTGATCCTCGCCGTCTCGACCTTCGCACTCCAGGGAGCGCTATCCGACACGACGCTGCTGCGCCACGCCGCTCTCGTCGCCCCGCAGGTGGTGTCGACGGCGCGGATCGATCGGCCTCCGGTGCTGGACGGCCGGCTGGATGACCCCGCCTGGCAATCGGTCGCCCCGATCACGAGCCTCACGCAGAGCGATCCCGACGAGGGACAGCCGGTATCGGAGGCCACCGAGGTGCGCATCGTGTACGACCGCACGGCGCTGTATGTGGGGGCACGGCTGTTCGACCGCAACCCGGCCGCCATCGTCCAGCGGCTGGGGCGGCGCGACTTCGCCACGCCGAGCGACGAGTTTCGCGTCATGCTGGACACCTACCACGATCACCGTACGACGTTCCTGTTCGCGGTCAGCCCCGCGGGGGTGCAGCGGGACGCCGTCGCCGGGGACGACGGCGACGCCTTCGACTACTCCTGGGACGTCGTGTGGCAGGCCGTGGCGCGCGTGGACTCGCTCGGCTGGACCGTGGAAATCCGCATCCCGTTCGCGCAGCTCCACTTCTCCGCGGCGAAGGATCAGGTGTGGGGCGTGCGCGTCGTGCGGTGGATCGAACGGAAGAACGAGCTGGCGCTGTTCCCGTTCGTCCCGAAGACCGAGAGCGGGGTCGCCTCGCGGTTCGCGCACCTGGTCGGACTCCAGGAGGTGAACAGCACACGCCCGTTGGAGGTGCTGCCTTACACGGTCGCGCGAGAACGCCTGCGCCGGCCGGACCACCCGGGCGACCCCTTCGACAACGGCCACACGGCCTTCGGCGGCGCCGGCCTCGACCTGAAGGCCGGCGTGGCTCCGAACTTCACCCTCAACCTCACGGCGAACCCGGACTTCGGGCAGGTGGAGCTCGACCCGGCGTTCGTGAACCTCACGGAGTTCGAGCAGTTCCTCGACGAACACCGACCCTTCTTCGTCGAAGGCGCTTCCATCTTCAAGTTCGGGAGCACCGGTGGCGGCATCAACCCGCGGTTCAACACCCCCCTGCTGTTCTACTCGCGGCGCATCGGCCGACCGCCGCAGGGGGAGCCGACGTCCTCCGGAGACTTCAGCACCACGCCGGAGAACACCACGATCCTCGGCGCCGCGCAACTGAGCGGCAGAACCGCGAACGGATGGTCGGTCGGCACCGTCGAGGCGCTCACCGCCCGGGAGTACGCGACCGTGGCGGATACGACGACCGGGATCCGCCGTTACGACGAAGTCGAGCCGCTGACCAATTATTTCGCGACGCGGGTGAAACGCGACTTCGGTGGCGGCATGACCACCCTCGGCGTCGTGGGCACCGCCACGCAGCGGGATCTCGACCGTTCCACGCTGGACTTCCTCACCGCCGGCGCCTACGCGGGGGGAGTGGACTTCCAGCACCGCTGGGGGGACAAGGCGTATTCTCTCGCGGCCAGCGTGAGCGGTTCCGCGGTGCGCGGCGACGTGGCCGCCATTCAGGCGGCCCAGCAGGCGCCGGATCGCTACTACCAGCGTCCGGACGCCCGTCACCTGCGCTACGACTCGACCGCAACCTCCCTCAGCGGGGCCGCCGCCGATCTGTATCTCAACAAGATCGGCGGGAACTGGGTATGGACGCTCGCCGCCAGCACCATGACGCCGGGCTTCGAAATCAACGATCTCGGTTTTCAGGAGCGCGTGGACATCGCTTCGACCGCCGTCGCCGGCGGATACCGCTGGACGCGCCCGGGCCGGGTATTCCGCCAGGCGTACGCCTACGTCTCGACCAAGTCGGGCTGGAACTACGACGGGGATGTCCTGCAACGCGCGTTCAACGCCTACGCGTTCGGGCGGTTCCGGAACTTCTGGGAGGCGGACGTCAGCCTCACCTACAACAGCGGAGTGCTGGATGATCGGTTGACGCGCGGCGGGCCGGTCGCCGGCAAGCCGGCCGGGTGGACGGCCGCGGGCGAGGCGTACTCGGACAACCGCAAGCAGGTGAGCACTTACACCTACGCGTCATACACGCGGAACGCCGCCGGCGGATGGTACTTCAGCGTGCTGCCGTCGCTCACGTATCGTCCGAGCAAAGCGCTGTCCCTGAGCCTGGGCGTGGAATACGACGCAGGTTGGGGAGACGCCCAGTACGTCACGCGCGTCGGCGACACGACAGCGACGGCCACGCTCGGCAGGCGATACGTCTTCGCGGGTCTGCGGGAACGGAGCCTCGACGCCACGCTCCGCATCAATGCCACATTCTCGCGCTCCCTCAGCCTGCAGTTGTACGCCCAGCCGTTCACCTTCATCGGCGACTACGAGGGCTTCAAGGAGCTTGCGGCCCGGCGGTCGTACACGTTCACGCGCTACGGCCGGGACAACGGCTCCACCATCGTCCGCACCGGCGACACCTACAGCGTGGATCCCGATGGCCCCGGGCCGGCTGCCCCGTTCACCTTCGACAGCCCCGATTTCCGCAGCCGCTCGATGCGCGTCAACACCGTGCTGCGCTGGGAGTACCGCCCCGGCTCGACGATCTTCTTCGTGTGGAGCCAGACCCGCTCGGGCGATTTTTCCACGGTGAACGTCGGACTGGTCAACGACGTCCGTCAGGCCCTGTTCCTCGACCGGCCCACCAACGTGCTGCAAGTGAAGGTGAACTACTGGCTGCGGCCGTGAGACGGGGAGTGGGGAGCGGTTAGGCTCGGTGCAACTCCCGCTCCCCACCCCCCACTCCCCCGTCTCTACGCCGAAACTCCCCGTCAATCCGCATCAGATCCCGGCACACCCGATCCCAGTTGTAGTAGGTCTCGACCGCCCGTCGCCCGGCGGCGCCCATCCGCTCGCGCAGCGCGTCGTCTCCCAGCAGCCGGTTGATCCCGGCCGCGACGGCCTCCGGATTCCCGGGATCGACCAGGATTCCGGTCTCGCCGTCGCGCACCGCGTCGGGGACGCCGCCCGACCGCCCGCCCACCACGGCCACCCCGGAGGCGGACGCCTCGACGAGCGAGATGCCGAATCCCTCGACCAGCAGGTCGTGATAGCGCGACGCGCCGACGTACAGGTCCGCCGCGTTGTACAGGGCGGGCAGGTCGTCGTCGGGGACGAAGCCGAGGAACTCGACCGCGTGCCGGATCCCCGCTTCCCCGGCGATCCGGTCGAGCTCGGCCCGGCGAGGGCCCACCCCAGCCACGGCGTAGCGCGTGCCCGGATACGCCGCGCGGACGGCGGGCAATGCCCGGATCACGGTATCGATGCCCTTGTGCCACTCCAGCCGGGCCACCGTGAGGAGCCACGGACCACCGTCGAGCCCGTATTTCCGCCGCACCGGACCGGTGTCGAGTCCGGGCCGGAACTGCCTCGGCTCGGTGCCGAGCGGAACCAGCTGCACGCGGGCGGCGAGATCGGGACGACCCAGCAGCTCGTATAGTCGGCGCGCCACCCCCGCCGTCCAGCTGCTGTTCGCCGCGAGCACCGCCGCCCCGGCCACGAGCCCGCCGGCGGTCCACCGCTTGAAGCGGCTCGCGCGGATCTTGTGGTCCAGCAGCAGCAGCTCCGTACCGTGCACCACGACGCCGTAGGGGATCCCGTGGCGCCGGGAGAGCCACCACGCCGGATATCCCGCCGGCTTCAGCTCGCCGCACCAGGCGAAGCCGAACTCGTGGCGGCGCGCCAGCGCGGCGGCCCGGGCGGTCCAAAGCATCAGGCCGTTGACGGTGCGCAGGCGCGTGGCGCGGATACCGACCCGGTCCACCAACTGCGGAACAGCCGCGTCGCTCTCGGCGCTGCCGGCGTACGCACCGGTCGAGACGACCAGGGACCGGGGCGGGTACCGCAGCGCCAGCTCCCCCATCATGCGAGCGATGCCCCCGCCGTGCGGCGGGAAATTGAAGGACAGGAGGAGCGTCTCGGACAACGACTGGGACGAGGGAGGAAGGACGGGGACGAGGAGATCGCTACGCGACTTGGGCTTCGATTTCGCGGAGATCCCGAATGACGCGGTCCCAGTTGTAGTAGGTTTCGACCGCCTTGCGGCCACCCTGCCCCAGGCGCCGGGCCAGCAGCTGGTCGCCGAGCACGCGTCCGAGTGCCTGGGCCACCGCCTCCGCGTCGTTGGGGTCCACGACGAGACCCGTCTCCCCGTCCTGCACCGCTTCGGCGAGCCCCCCGCTCCGTCCCGCAATCACTGGTAGCCCGCACGCCGCCGCCTCCGAGAGCGCCACGCCGAAGCCCTCGATCCGGGTGCCCTCGGACTGCCGGCTGACGCCGATGTAGATGTCCGCGGCGTTGTAAAGTGCCGGAAGATCCGCGTCGGGCACCGGACCGACGAACCGCACGACGTCGTCGATCTTCAGCTCCTCGGCGAGCTTGCGAAAGGCCGCGCGCTTGCCGGCCCCGACGACCGCGTAGTGCACGTCGATCCCCTCCTTGCGCACACGGGCCACCGCGCGCAGTGCGGTGTCGATCCCCTTGTAGGATTCGAGTCGCGCGACCGTCAGCGCCCAGCGGCCGCCGTTGAGCCGATAGCGTTCCCGCACTTCGCGCGCGTCGATGCCGGGCCGGAACCGCTCCGCATCGGTGCCCAGCGGCACGACCTTCACGCGCTCCGCCAACGGATCGAGCCCGACCTCGCGCAGCACCTTCTGGGCCTGCTCCCGTGTCCATTGGCTGTTGGCGACCACCGCGGCCGCCGACTTGAGCAGCGCCTTGCCCGATCGCCGCGTCAACGGCGTGTGATGGATCGCGTGCAACTCCTTCAGGAGATCGCCGCCGTGCACCAGCACGCCGTATTTCACGCCGAGGCGCTCGTATGCCCACTTGGCGGGGTAGCCGGCCGGGCGGATCGAGTCGGCCCAGGCGAACCGCGGCTTGTGGGCCCGCGCGAGAGCGCCCACCCGGCGCGACCAGAACATGAGGCCGGCGAAGCCGTGCAGCGCCTTGGTGGAAATCGGCAGGCGGTCGATCACCGCGCCGGTGAACTGCCCGTCGGTCTCGGGCGCATCGTGGTGCTGGCCGGTGGAGACAAGCAGCTCCCCTTTCGGGTAGCGGCGGGCGATCTCGCCCATCAGGCGGGAGATGCCGGTCATGATCGGCGGAAACTCGTCGGTCAGCAGGAAGGTCTTTGCCATTACCCGCGTCGTTGAAGGTCCCAGAGGCGGGCGTATTTGAGGAACACGCTCACCCCGGCGAGCCCGCACAGCACTACGCCCCGCCACCCTTCCAGCATCCCGAGCTGCAGCACGTAGGTCCGAAACGCCTGCCAGCCGGGTCGAACCAGCAGATCGATCGCGCGCGCGCGGCGGCCGGCATCGCGCAGATCGAGCGCCCCCCACTCCGCGTACAGCACCAGCTTGTGGACGTGGTGCGCCAGATCCCGGTACGGCGTGTGCTCGAGCGCCCCAGTCAGGCGGGCCACATCGGCCACCGGCTCGAGTCCTTCATGAACCCGCTTCTCCACAAACCGGCGATCGCGCTTGAAGAAGCGAACCGCCCACGCATCGCCCCAGCCCGCGTACCGCATGCGGCGGCCCAGGTACACATTGTTGCGTCGCACGGCGTAGGCCTCGTGTCTCGCCCCGCCCGCCGACAGGCCCGACAACTCCTGCGCCAGCTCGGGCACGATCCGCTCGTCGGCGTCGAGCGCGAACACCCAGACGTTGCGCGCCCGGCCGATGGCGGCGTTGCGTTGCGCCGCGATCGTCACCCCCGGTACCTCGAGCACCGTCGCGCCCGCCGCTCTGGCGGCCGCGACCGTCCCGTCCCGGGAACCGCCGTCGGCCACGATCACTTCGTCCGCCCACGTGAGATGTCGCACGCACGCGGCGATCTGGTCCCCTTCGTTGAGGGTGGGGATGACGACCGTGAGCGGGGCCGGCATGTCAGTCAGAAGACTACATCGGGCGGTCCCATCCCTGCAATCGCTAGAGCGCCATCTTGATCCAGCGCGAGAGCCAGCGGTAGAAGGGACTCGGCGGGGGGAGGTCACGGTCCAGGGCTGCCTGATCGTCTACCCAGGTCACGAGTCCGGTCAGCAGCACGAAGTCCGGGACCGCATAGAGGGCGGTCCAATTCGGGACAAGGACCGCCGCTTCGCCGTCCATCGCCATGCTGCGGTAGTCCTGGTTCGCCGATCCAACTTGAAGAAAGAACACCAGACGGTATCGTGTGCCTGGAGGGAGCTTCGCGAGCTCGGGGTTGATGACCTCGGCCCCGACCTTCTGCATGGCGGTCGCCATTTCCCATTCGTCCCTGCAAGCGCCTCCCCGGATCTGCCTCTCTCGCTCCTCCAGATACACCTGCATGCCGCGCGCCATCGGAGGCCCGCTGATGAGATGCGCCCACGCCTCCCCAGAGACGTACAGGAATCCCTTGAAGTGCAGCTTGGGGTGGATCGCTCCCGTGTCCACGGTATCCCTTGCCTTCTGCGAGGGCGCCGCTGCCCGGCAGGTATCCGTTTCGACGTCGCGGATGAGCGCGGCCGCGCTGTCGAGAACCAGATAGGCGGCCGAATCGAGCCGGTAGAGATTCCGCAGCACCGAGTCGCTGCGCAGGCTCCGGTTCAAGGCGGCAACCCGGTGGCTCATGTCGTCCACCTCGATCGTCGGCTTGTACAGCCCAACACGCAGCAGTCCACCGGCACGCCCCACTTCGGGACCAAGCAAGCGGTGCAGCGCGACGAGGCGGGAGAGCAGGTCGTGCACGGCCGCCATGTTCTGCTTTCCTGGAGCGGGAGCGGAGGCTAGGGCCGGAGCGATGATGAGCACCCGCACTCCACGCAGCGCGCCGCCAGTCAACAGCGACGCGAGCAGCTCGTTGAGCCAGAGCGAATCGGGGACCTTCACGACGCCGCCGGGCGACATGAGGTTGAATACCGTCGCGTCCGCCACCGAGATTTCCTTGAAATCGAAGCCGGTCCCGTTGTGCAGCTCGATCGCTCGACTGGCTACCTCCCCCTTCGCGTCCAGAACCTTGATCTCGTCATCCACAATGCTGTCGTAATCGGCTGCCTTTGGACGTGGCCGCAGTGGGTGCGGCATCTCGCCACTCGTGATGCCCTGCGCCTCGAGGAGCTTGCGCGCCGCGTCACGCAGGGCGAGGGCGGCCGGCCCCTGGACCATCATGGCGCGGTCTTCCCACGCCGGCCCCGCGTAGTGCTCGCCCACCCCCGCACCGGCGTACATCGCCATGCCACGATAGGGATACTCCTCACTCACGTCGTAGAGCACGACCTTGCGATGATCGCGCATTACGTCGTCGGGCATCCCGATGACTGGCAGGATCTGGCGGCTCCGGAATGACGGATCCGACGGGTTGGTGATGTTGACGTGCACCTTGACCAGGCGGTGCAGCCACCGCTCGCCGTACTGGGCCCGTTCGGCCGTGAGCAGGCGAGAGGCCGTGACCGCTTGCCAGAGACGGGACTGGGCCGCCCGCAGCGAGTCGCCGAGAGAGTCACCGGGCGGAAGGCTCAAGTGACGGCCAAGTGGGTCCTGCAGCACGTTGAGCAGGTCTCGGCTGTGGTTCACCTCGAAGTAGTGCTGGTCGAGAAAGATCATGTAAGCCGGCAGGGTGCCCGTCGAGTCGTAGCGCGACACCCGCTCGGTCAGGGCCTCGAGATAGGCACGGGTCACGACCGTCAACGACAAACGATCCGGCTGCCCCGAATCGTTGAGGCCGCGGAAATCGTGGATCCACAGGATGTGGTACTCGTTGGCCTCGCCGATCGACTTGATGAGCTCGGTCTGAAAGCGGCCGTTGTGGACGTACCAGACGCGGTTGCCGTGCGTGACCGGCTGCCCCACGGCATGGCTGATCAGCGAGTCAAGCTCGCTCGTTTCGTCGTACTGCTCCGGCGTCAGCGCGAGCTGGAGCGGGAGCCACACCAGCCGCGAATCCCCCCAGACTGTCCGGTTGGCCGCGCGGATCTCCTCCACGATGTCGAGCACGCGCTGGAACACGTAGAGCGCCGCATCCGTCCGCTGCGCCGGCACCGACGACTCGGTCACGAGCCAGCGAGCGAACACGCCACGGGCGTGCCCCCCGAACTCGCGCGTGGTGTCCTCGCGTTTCGGCTGGCCGATGAGCCGATTGTATGGGAAGAGTACGCGCTCGAGCAGGACAGCCTTCGCCCGCTCTGCGACGAGGGCCCCCAACCCTCCAGACGAGTCGGACAAGGCGATCGAGAATGCACGCGCCATTAGCCGGTGATATGCATCGATGTCGTCCGCGACCGTGCGATCGGCGAGGTGCGCCTTGACTGGTCTGGCGGCCGCAGTCGCGCCCTCGGCGGGGTCGCTTCGTGACACCCCCAAATCCGGCACCGTCAAGCGATTGATCCACAGCGCCGCCTCCCGCAGGGCCCGAAGCGCCGACTCCAGTGCCGGGAGATCCGCGGTGGCGGGTGGAGCGACCGGACGTGGTCGATCCGCGTGGAGCACTACGAAAGTGCGCGTTATGCGAGTTTGGCCCCGGTGCGGCTGGCGCAACGGGACGTTGACGGCCACGTTGAACGAGCCGTGGCGTGTCGGCATCCATTCGAAGCGGAGCTCGCTCCCGCTGCCGAACAGGCCGCCGCGACGTCCAATGGCCATGTAGCTGAGCATGAAATCGGCGCCGTCGTGCGCGCCGTAGTCAACGCCCGCGCCGATTCGGAGCAGGTTGCACAGGAGCTGCCCGCGGACGCCGCCGTCGACCCGTACGTCGCGCAACCCGGCATAGCCCTCCAGATCCCACCCCAGCAGCTCCGTGACCGGATTGCCGATGTCACGGAACACGCCGAGCCGCGCTTGCGACGCGAGATGGTGACCCGCGCCGTTGGAGAGGCCGATTCCGACACCGACATACGGCTTGTAGATCTCGGGGAGGCCGAGGGAATGGACGTAGCCGCCCTGGCTGGGCGGGAGTGTGTCCTGCGCCTGGCCGGTCGAAGCAGCGGCGAGCAGCAGTACCGCGAGAGATCCTGCCCGGGCCGTCATACCTCCTCCGGCCGGTATTTATGAAGAGCCTAGGGGCCCGTTGCTGAAGATTGGGTGAACGGATGCGGAAGGTCCGCGGCGAGCGCCATCACCGCCCAGACGGGGCGATGGTCGCTGGCCTGCAGATTGTCGCGGACCACGCCGGTGCTGGCGTGGCCACCCAGCCCGAGCTGGAAGATGTGGTCGAAGCTGAAGGGACCGGAGGTAGGCCCCTCGTGCTCGGTGGGCCAGCGGTACCCGTGCGCCACGAATTCGCGGCCGATGCTCTGGCCGTTCATGTCGCCCGCGATGAGCACGCGCGGGTAGGTCGCGGCGTCGCGCAATACGGCGCGGACCTGGTCGCGCTTGCTCCCCGGCCCGATCTCCAGCGGCGTGCCGAGATGGACGCTGTAGACGCGGATCGGGACCGACCCGACCAGGATCGTCGCGCCGACGGCGGCGCGCTCGGTCCGCTCCCACCGGCCCAGGTGCGGCAGGATGACTTTGCGGTCCCCGGTGATCGGCCAGCGCGAGAGAATCGCGTTGCCGAAATCCCGGCCGGTTTGCGGGTGCACGGTGGCCGGATAGTACACGTACGACATCCCCAGCGCCGCCGCCAGCCGTCGCACGCCGGGCTCGTCCATCTCCTGCAGCGTGACGATGTCCGCGGGGTGGAGCGCTCCCATCGTCTGCAACAACTCGGTGGCCCGGTCGATCTCCCGGGCGAACTTGATGTTGAACGTGACGACGCGAATGGAATCGGGCGCCCAGCCCCGGGACGCCGAGGCCGGGCGCACCGGATCCACGCCGCCGACATAGCGAGGACCGTCGGGGCCGGAGTAGTTGCGCGCCGTGCTGCAGGCTGTGCCGCTGACGAGCGCTGCAAAGGCGAAGGGGGAGAGCCGTCTGAGCATCGAGGTGCGCAATCTAGGCGGAGGCGGCGCGCGGTGCATGAAGACGGCGCTGCTGCGCTTCGCGGTACACCGCCTCCGTCCGCTCGGCCGTTCGGGCGATCGTGAACTCCCGGCGCACCAGGGAGCGCCCGGCCGCGGCGAGCGCCGCCGCCGTCCCGGGGGCCTCGAGCAGCCGGGTGAGGGCGCCCGCCCAGGCGGCCGGCTCGAGCGGCGGCACGAGCAGCCCGGTGCGACCGTCGCTGATCAGATCGGCGTTGCCGCCCGCATCGGAGGCCACCACGGGCACGCCCAGCGCCATGGCTTCGAGCAGGCTCTGCGACAGCCCCTCGATGCGCGACGGCAGCGCCGCCGCCGCAGCGATCCGGTAGTAGGCGAGCGGCCGCGGCACGAACGGGACGAACGCCGCGCGGTGACGATCCGGCAGCGCGGCCGCGAGGGTACGGAGCGGCGCGTCGGCGTCGATCCCGACGAAGGCGAGCAGCACCGGTGTCTGCACGGCGGGGAGCGCCGACAACAGCACCTCCTGATCCTTGCGCCGGGCGATCACCACCACGATGCGCCGGTTTCCCACGTCGCCCAGCGAGGCGCGGGCCGCCGCGACCTCGGCCTCGTCCGGCTCGACGTCCACGCGGGCGAGGTCGATGCCGTTGGGGACGATGCGCAGCCGCGCCAGCGGGTGCCAGCGCCGCGCCAGCGCGCGGGCCACGGCCCCGCTCACCGCGATGGTGCGGTCCGCCGCGAGCCCCACGAGCCGCAGCTCGAGCGGTGAGGTCAGCGGCATCGTGCGTCGCGTGACGACGAAGGCCTGGGGCAGGCGCCCGCTCAGGCGCAGCCAGGTGAGGGCGCGGCGGTCGCGGGTCGCGTGGCTGTTCACCACGTCCACGCGCTCGCGCGTCATCACGGCGGCCAGCGAGCGAGCCAGCGGACGCAGCCGCGAGAAGTCGAGCGCCACCGCCTGCAGCCCGCTCGACCCCGCCGCCCGATACAGCAGCGACTCGGCGCGACAGCCGACGAGGACGCGGGCCCCGCGCCGCGCGAGCTGCTCGCCCAGATTGAGGATGGATTGCGTCGAGCCGGCGCCGTCGCCCTGGAACGTCAGCTGCAGCACGGTGAGCGGGGCCTCGCGCATGGAGCGAAGCTAGTTATACTGGGCCCCGATGCACATCGCCGTGATCTCGCACCACCGTCTGCCGGTGAAGGGGTACGGCGGCACCGAGCGCATCGTCGTGGCGCTGGTGCGCGGGCTCGCCGAGCTCGGCCATCGCGTGACGCTGATCGCCGCGCCGGGCACGAAGCTGGCCGAGGCGACGGTGGTCGAGGTCCCCGCCCCGCGCCTGCGGGATCCGGCATTCGATCTCGCTCCTCACCTCCCCCGCGATGCCGACGTCGCGCATGCCCATTTCCCGGTGCGCCGGCTGCCCGGCGGCCCGCCGTTCCTGCAGACGATCTACGGCAACCTGAAGCAGGGCGAGGCCGTGCCGCCGCACGCGGCGTTTCTCTCCAGGAACCACGCGACGCGCCACGGCGCCACGGCGTTCGTGTATGCGGGGCTCGACCCCGGCGAATTCCTCTATCAGACGAAGAAGCACGACTACGACTTCTTCATCGGCCGCCTGCACAGCGCCAAGGGCTATCACTGGGCGATCGAGGGAGCGAAGCGCACCAACCGGCGCCTGCTGCTGGCCGGCGGCTGGCGACCCAGCTTCTCGATCCGGATCCGCTTCGTGGGCGAAGTAGACGGGAAGAAGAAGGCGGAGCTCCTGTCCGGCGCGCGTTGCCTGTGGATGCCGGCCCTGTGGGACGAGCCGTTCGGCCTCACGACGATCGAGGCGCTGTTCTCGGGCACGCCGGTGCTCGCCACCAGGCGGGGCGCCCTGCCCGAGGTCCTGACGCCCGACGTCGGGGCGCTGTGCGACACCCTGGAGGAGATGGTCGAGGCGTCGCGCACCATCGCTTCGCGCAAACCCGAAGCGTGCCGGGCCCACGCCGAGCGGTTCTTCACCCACCGGGTGATGGCGGAGGAGTACGTGCGCGTGTATCGCGGGTTGTGCGAAACGGGCGACCTGCCGGCGGGAAAGGCGACTCCCTGGACCGTCTGACTAGACGAGCTGGTAGTTGCGGAATTCGAAGATCCGCTCTCCGGTGAGCCGTTCGATCCAATCCGACGCGTAGAAGCGCAGATGCTCCGGCTTGAAGTGCCGCGGGCCGATCCGGCGCTCGGGATCCACCATCCGCTCGCGGATCCAGTCCTGCGCCGCCCGGGGATGTGATCCCGTGTAGGACTTGAGGAGCGGCAGCCACTCCAGGTAGCCGCGCTCCTGCTCCTGCGCCGAGCGTTCCCGGCTCCAGGGGTAGATGACCTTGGAGATCTCGAGTTTCTCGCGGATGGCCCGCGCGGGCCGCGCCCACCCGTAGTGGAACATGACCGCGTCGGTCGCACGCGCGCGGATCTTCCGGTACTCCGGGCCGACCCGGAACCCCTGCGCGCCCTGATAGGGGCGGATGTCGCGCCCCAGTCGGATGCAGCGCACCTCGCGACGGTACCAGCGGCGGTTGGTCGCCACGGTGTCGAAGCCGCCGTAGAAGTGGAGATAGCGCACCAGCAGCCCCTCCACCCGCTCGTCCGCGTCCCATTCCCGCGTCCGGTCCCGCAGCGCCCGCGCTCCGTCCTCGTGCAGCACCTCGTCCGCCTGGATGTAGATCCCCCAGCTCCCGCGGCAGGCCGCCATCGCCTTCAGGGTCTCCTGGGAAAGCATCTCGTTCTTGCGGGTGAAGTCCCACTCGCTGTCGATGATGCGCACCCGGGGGTCGTTCACGCCGGCGACGAGATCGCGCGTCTCGTCCTCGGACTTGCCCACGTTCACCACCACCTCGTCGCACACCTCGAGCACCGACCGGATGGCGGGGACGATGGGGAAGTCGAGCTTGATCGCGTTGCGGACGATGGTGAAACCGGACAGCATCAGGCGGCGGGACCGAATTGCAGGTCGTAGAGCCGGCGATAGAGGCCGTCCTTCGCCAGCAGCTCGTCGTGCGTGCCCCGTTCCACGATGCGGCCTTCGGCCAGCACGAGGATCTGGTCGGCGTGCTGGACCGTCGCGAGCCGGTGCGCGATGACGAATACCGTGCGGTGCTGCATCAGGCGGTCGATCGCCTCCTGCACCAGCCGCTCCGACGCGGCGTCGAGCGCACTCGTCGCCTCGTCGAGGATGAGAATCGGCGGATCGCGCAGCAGCGCGCGGGCGATCGCGATGCGCTGCCGCTGGCCGCCGGAGAGCCGCGTGCCGCGCTCGCCCAGCACCGTGTGGTAGCCTTCGGGAAGATGCTCGATGAACTCCGCGGCGTTCGCCGCGCGCGCGGCCGCCTGCACCTGCTCGATGGTGAAGTCCGGCTTCCCATAGGCGATGTTGGCCAGCACCGTGTCGTTCAGGAGGATCGTCTCCTGCGAGACGATCCCCATCAAGCCGCGCAGCGAGGAGCGGGTGTAGCGGGTGATCGGCACGCCGTCGAACAGGATCACGCCGCTCGACGGCTCATAGAAGCGGGGCAGCAGGTCCACCAGCGTGGTCTTCCCCGCCCCGGAGGGGCCGACGATCGCCACGACCTCGCCGCGCCGCACCTCGAAATTCACGTCGCGCAGCACGGCCGCGTCCTGCCCGTAGGCGAAGCACACGCCGTGGTACTCGATCTGCCCGGCGAACCGCGCCGGCGTCTCGCCGGGGCGGTCCGTTTCCTCGGAGGGAAGATCCAGCACCTCGAACACCCGGTCGGCCGCCGCCGCCGCACCGGCCATGATTGCCGGGTAGTTGGCGATGGACTTGATCGGGGAGTTGAGACGCAGCGCCACGATGAGGAAGGTGATGAGCTCCTCGGGACCGAGCCCGCGCGTGGCCTGCAGCGCCAGCAGCGTCCCGTACCACAGGATGGCGACGATCATCATGCCGCCGAACACCTCGCTCACAGGGCTCGTCAGGCTGGAGAAGCGCTGGGCACGGAGCACGCGCTTCTTGAAGCGGTTGGCCAGCTCCTTGAACCGCCCGGCCTCGTACGCCTCCGCGGTGTAGGCCCGCACCAGCTTCACCGAATTCATCATCTCGCTCACGTGCGCCGTCAGCTCGCCGCGCTCGGCCGCCACCTCGCGCGAGCGGCGACGCAGCCGACGCACCAGCGGCCGGATCACGAACAGCAGGATGGGTGCGAACACCAGCGCCACCAGGGTGAGCCGCACCGACAGTCCGAGCATCACCGCCAGATAGACCACGATCATCACGCTGTTCTGCATCAGCGACGCGAGCGCGGCGCTGACGGCGGTCTTGACCTGGTCGGCGTCGGTGATGAGCCGCGCCACCGTCTGGCCGGCCCGGGTGCGCTGGAAGAAGGCGAGCGGCAGGGTCTGCAGGTGGCGGAATAGGCGGACCCGCAGGTCCCGCACCACCCCTTCCTGGATCACCACCGACCAGTAGGCCGACAGGTACTCGCAGGCGTTCTTCAGGATCAACGCCACGAGCAGCACCAGGACGACGTTGCGCAGCGCCACCGCGGGCTCGCCGGTGGAGAGGAACGGGCCGGCGATCTTGCGGAGCAGCGTCTGCACCGCGGAGCCGCCGGCGGCGGCGATCGCCGGCTGATGGAACAGGGTGCGCAGGAACGGGATCAGCAGGACGAAGGTGAAGCCGTCCAGCACCGAGGCCACGATCGTGGCGCCGATGGTGACGGCGAACAGCGGCACGTACGGGCGGAGCAGGTGGAGCAGGCGCGCTCCACGCCCCTCGGCCATCTAGCGGGCTCCCCGCCCGGCGCTGCGCGGCGTGAGCAGCGCCACCGGCAGAATCACTTCCTCGGGACTCACGCCCCCGTGCAGGAACGAGCCGCGATAGCGGGCCTGGTACTCGCGCAGCTTGGTGGGATAGACGAAGAAGCGGTCGCCGGTGGCGAGCAGCATGCGCACGCCCAGCCCCATCGGCGGCAGCCCCCAGGACTTCAGGTCCTCCACCGCGATCGCCGCCTCGGGATCCTCGGCGCGCAGGTCCTCGCCGAACTTGTAGCGGAGATTCGCGGTGGTGTCGCGCTTGGCGAACACCGTGGCGGGCGTCTCGCAGTGGATTGAGCCGTGATCGGTCGTGAGCAGCACCGTGACGCCACGGCGCTCGGCCTCCTCGAGCGCGGCGCGCAGCGGCGAGCGCTCGAACCAGGTGCGCGTCAGGCCGCGCAGCGCCGCCGTGTCGCGGGCCACCTCGTAGAGGATCGCGCTCTCGGAGCGGCCGTGCGTGAGGAGGTCGATGAAGTTGAAGACCAGCGCCGTCACCCCGTCCTGCTGGAGGTGCGCGGGCAGCCGGCGCAGCAGATCCCCACCGTCCGCGGCGGAGAACAGCTTCTCGTAGCGCACCGGCACCGGGTGCCCCATCAGATCCTCGAGCTGCTCGGCGAGGAGCTGCGGCTCGTAGGTGTTGAGGCTCTCCTCGTCGGACGGCTGGCCCCACCACTTCGGGTGGCGCGCGGCGATTTCCATCGGGAACATCCCCGAGAAGATCGCGTTGCGCGAGAACGGCGTGGCCGTGGGCAGGATGCTGAAGTAGTGCGACTCCTCGACGTCGAACAGCGGCGTGACCAGATCGCGCAGCACTTCCCACTGATCGAGCCGCAGGCAGTCCACCACGATGAACAACGCCTTGTGGGACGCCTGAAGGACGGGGACGAGGAACTCGGCCCCGACGTCCACCGAGAGCGGCGGCCGGTCGCCCTCGGGCTGCGCCAGCCAGCGGGCGTAGTTGCGCTTCACGAACTCGGCGAAGTCCTTGCGCAGCCCCGTCTGCAGAGACGTCAGAGCCTCCGACAGCCCCGGCTCGTTCCCGGCCGAGAGCCGCACTTCCCAGCGCACCAGCTCGACCACCAGCTCGATCCACTCGCGCCAGGCCATCGCCGCCCCGCGCCGCGCCTCCAGCTCGCGGAAACGGGTCACGAAGTCGCGCGCCAGCCGCTGCTGGCGGATGCGGTCGCCCTCGACCAGCCGGGTCACGACGGACAGCACCTGGCGGGGGTGCACCGGCTTCACCAGGTAGTCGTCCACCTCGACGCCGATCGCCTCGCGCAGCGTCGCCTGGTCCTCGCTCTGCGTCACCATCACGACCGGCATGGCGGGATCGATGGAGCGGATCTCGCCCAGCAGCTCGAGGCCGCGGCGGCCCGGCATCTGTTCGTCGAGCAGCACGACCGAATAGGGTTGCTTGCGCAACAGGGCCAGCGCATCGTCGCCGTGCGCCGCCTGCTCGACGGCGAACCCCTGCTCTTCGAGGAAGCGGCGGTGGGCGGCGAGGCCGTCCACCTCGTCGTCCACCCAGAGGATGGTCTTCGGACGGGGCATCGAGGCGTAAGCTAGCCGGACGGGGGCTCGCTCGGCAACGGAAACTCCGTAGCTTATGCCCGCGTGCCGTGCTTTCTCCTCGTCCGCTTCAGCTCCATCGGCGACGTGCTCCTCACCACCCCACTCGTCCGCGCGCTCCGCGCCCGCCACCCCGATGCGCAGCTCGTCTTCGTCACGAAACAGGCCATGGCCCCGCTGGTGGCCGACAACCCGCACCTCTCCCGGGTAGTGTCGCTCGCCCCGGGCGAGCCGGTGCGCGCGCTGGCCCGGCGCCTGGCGGCGCTCGACCCCACGCGGGGGCTCGACCTGCACGGCAGTCTGCGCAGCACGGCGTTGCGCCTGCTCGTGCGCTGTCCGTGGCACGGGTACTCGAAGCGCAAGCTCGCGCGCGGAGTGCTCGTCTCCACCAAGCTCGATCTGTACGGACGTCGTGTGCCCGTGGCCGAGCGCTACTTCGACGCGGCGCGGGGATTGGACGTGCGGCCCGACGGCGGTCCAGCGGAGTTCTTTCTCGGCGCCGCGGCGCGCGCGCAGGCCGCGCGCTGGCTCGGCGAGCGTGGCCTCGACGCCCGGCCGCTGGCGGTGCTCGCGCCGGGGGCGGCGCACTTCACCAAGCGCTGGCCCCACGAGCGCTGGCTCGGACTCGCGCAACGCCTCCGGACTCGAGGCTACGTGCTGGTGGCGGTCGGCGGACCGGAAGATCGCGCGGCGGCGGAGGCGCTGGTCCCGCTGGTCGAGAACGCGGCCGGGGCATTCACGCTGCAGGAAACGGGTGCGGTGCTCGCGCGGGCCCGGGTGGCGATCACCGGCGACACGGGCGTCATGCACATGGCGACCGGTGTGGCCACCCCGGTGGTGGCGTTGTTCGGCCCGACGGTGGAGCAGTTCGGGTTCTTTCCTTATATGGCGAGGGCCACGGTGCTCGAGCGCCCGCTCGACTGCCGCCCCTGCACCCCGATGGGAGGGCCGCGCTGCCCCATGGGCCACCACCGCTGCCTCCGCGACATCGGGCCGGACGAGGTCGCCGCCGCGGCCGAGGTCCTGGTCGCGTGAGCGGGGACGGGATCGGGGCGGTGACCGCGAGCGAGGCGCGCGTAGTAGCGCTGGTGGCGGAAGCCGAGCGTGGCCCCCGTCGCGACGGTCTGTATGCGCTGTGGCTCGTGCTGCGCGCCGCCGAGGCGCTCCTGCCGCCCGATCCGATCAGCCTGAAGAATCACCGCCGCCGGCTCGCCGCGCTCGAGAACCGACTTGGCGGTCTCGCCCTGCCCGGCCCGCTCAAGCGGGCCTTCAGCGGCGCGCGCGCGCAGCTCGAGCCGGGAACGCCGGCGGCTGCGGCCGTCGTGCTGGCGCAGCTCGTCGCGCCGACGCGCGACGTCCTGGGGCCCGAAGCCGCCGATGCCGTGGCGGCGGCCGCGCGGGATGCGCGCTTACATTAGGTCATGACCACCCACCGCCTGCCCCGACGTCCGTCGCTCGAGTCGGTCGTGCACCGCGTCGACGCGCAGCGCCCCGGAGAAGTCCCCAACGACACCGTGCCGACCGGCTTTCCGTCGATCGACCGCCTGCTGGGCGGCGGCCTGCGGCGCCGCGACCTGGTCGTGCTGGGCGGCGATGTGGGAGTGGGCAAGTCGTCGCTCGTGCTGGGACTCGCGCTGCGCGTCGCCCGGCAGAACCTGGGGGTGGCCCTGCTCTCGGGAGAGATGGACGAGGAACGCCTCATGGAGCGGGCGCTGGCGCTCGAGGGGCGCGTGTCGGTGGACGAGCTGCGTTCGGGCGCTCTGAACGACCAGATGCGCGCCGGCATCGGCGCCGCCGCGGTGCGGCTGCGCGGCCTGCCCCTCAGCCTCCTCCCGCTCGCGGCGCCGGACCTCGAGGCCGCGCTGGCCCGGCTGGACGGTATCGGTCCGCTGGCCCTCATCGTGCTGGACTACCTGCAACTCGTGCCGCCTCCCGCAGGCTCGACGGCGGGAGCTCAGGACGAGGAGATGGCCGCCGTGCTGCGCCGGCTCAAGGCCGAGGCGCTCGAGCGTCAGGCGGCGTTCCTGGTGGTCTCCCAGCTCCCACGCTTCACGCCCGGCCGCACCAACCCCCGGCCCGCGCTCGACGATTTCGGCCATCTCGGCGCCGTGAAACAGCACGCCGACGTGGTGCTCGGCCTGTATCGCGAGGAGATGTACAACCCGGGGTACGGCGTGGATGGCGCGACCGAGCTGCTGGTCGCGAAGAATCGCAACGGACCAACCGGCTTCGTGGACCTGTACTTCTACCGGCGCTGGCTGCGGTTCGAGGACATGCTCGACTAGGGGGCTACCGGGTCTTGCGAGCCGGCGCGCTGTCGCGGGCCGGCACTCGCCCTGAGTCCCTCGCGGCCGCGGAGTCCTGTGCGACGACCGCCCCGATCACCGTATAGGTCGTGCCGGGAGCGCCGACGTTGGGATGCAGCGTGATCCACAGCGGCCGCTTCCCCTGGGTCGCGCTCAGGGCAATCGAGCCGTCGGGGCTGGTGACGTCGCTCACGAGCGTCCACCCGTTGGCCAGCAGCGCCCGGCGGAACCAGCCGGCGACTTTCCCCACGGAATCGACCGTCGCGAGCGTCACCTGAGCCGCGTCCGCGCCGGCCGCGATGCCTACCTCGGTAGAGAGCGGATAGACGAGCACCCCCTGCATGGCCTTCTGGACCATGGCGCGGGGGTCCGGCTCCTTCTGGCGATCACACGCCACCGCCAGAGCGAGGAAGATGAAGGGGAGCAAGTGCCAGCGCATCGCCGGGTATGCTACCTGTGGCGTGGCCGCACGGTCAAGCAGTACTTTTCAGCCACATGGCCGGCCATAGCAAGTGGAAGCAGATCAAGCGCAAGAAGGCCGTCACCGACGCCAAGCGCGGAGCGTTGTTCACCCGGCTCATCCGGGAGATCACGATCGCGGCGCGGGCCGGCGGCGGGGATCCGGGCGGCAACCCGCGGTTGCGCACCGCGATCGATGCGGCCAAGGCCGAGAACATGCCCTGGGACAACATCGACCGGGCGGTCAAGAAGGGCACGGGCGAGCTCGAGGGCGTGGAGTACCAGGAAGTCACCTATGAGGGCTACGGGCCGGGCGGCGCTGCGATTCTGATCGAGTCCGTCACCGACAATCCCAACCGCACCGTCGCCGACATCCGGCACCAGTTCGCACGCCACGGCGGCAATCTCGGCGCCGCCAATTCGGTCGCCTGGATGTTCGACCGCAAGGGCCAGATCGTCCTCGACGCCACCAAGGTGGACGAGGACGCCGCGATGGAAGCGGCGCTCGATGCGGGAGCGGACGATTTCGCCAAGGACGGCGACACGATCCTCGTGACGACGCCGGTGCACGACCTGCACGCGGTGGCGGAGGCGCTCAAGGCGAAACGGCTGCCGGTGCAGAGCGCCGAGATCGCGCTGCTCCCCAAGAGCACGGTGAAGATCGAAGGCGGCGACGCCAAGAAGCTGCTGAACCTCATGGAAGCGCTCGAAGAGATGGACGACGTCGCGAAGGTGTTCTCGAACTTCGACATCGACGCCGAGGCGATGGCCGAAGTCGGCGGGTGACGTGAAGGTCCTGGGGATCGACCCGGGAACCTCGGTCACCGGCTACGGTGTCGTCGAGTACGGCAACGGCGCGTCGGGGGTGGGCGGCAGGTTCGGTCACCTGGTGGAGTGCGGCGTCATCCGCTTCGCGCGGCACGCCTCGCTGCCGCGCCGGCTCGCGGAGCTGCACGAAGGGATCGTCGAGCTGATCGAGCGGCACCAGCCCACCGCCCTCGCCCTCGAAGACGCGTTCTACCACAAGAACGTCCGCACCACTCTCGTGCTGGGCCACGCGCGCGGCGTCGTGCTGCTCGCGGCCGAGCAGCACCGGCTGGACATCGCGCAGTACGCGCCGAAGATGGTGAAGAAGACGGTGGCGGGCGTGGGCGGCGCGCCCAAGGCGCAGGTCGGCGCGATGGTGGCGCAGCTGCTGCGCCTCAAGCACGCACCCCGACCGGCCGACGCGGCGGACGGCGTCGCCGTCGCGCTCACCTACATCATCCGCTCGTGATCGCCTCGGTCTCGGGCCGGCTCAGCGCCAAGGGCGCCGACCGCGTGGTGGTGGACACCGCGGGCGGCGTCGGCTACGAGGTGACGGTGCCGCTGGGAGTGATGGAGCGGCTGCCGGGATTGGGCGAGACGGTGACGCTCGCCACGGAGCTGGTCGTGCGCGAGGACGGCTGGGCGCTGTACGGATTTCTCGAGGATGCCGAACGGCGGCTGTTCCAGCGACTCCTCACGGTGACCGGCGTGGGACCGAGGATCGCGGTGGCGTTCCTCTCGACGCTGGGGGCCGAGCGCGGCGCGCGGGCGATCCAGAAGAAGGACGTCGCCACGCTCTCCAGCGTGAGCGGCGTGGGCCGCAAGCTCGCCGAGCGGCTGGCGCTTGAACTCGGCGACAAGCTCGGCGAGCTTGTGGGCGACGCGGCGCCAGCCGCCCTCTCGGGCCCCGCCGAGTCGGCCCTGGCCGCGCTCGAGCGGCTGGGGTACGGCGCGCCGGAGGCCGAGCGGGCGCTGCGGCAGGCGCTCGCGGGTGACGGCGCGAAAGCCGACGCCGAGACTCTGGTGCGCCGCGCACTCCACGTCCTGACAGCCAAGTGAGCGATGACGACCGCGACGAGTTCCGTGACCGCTGAGTGGATCTGCACCCGCTGCGGAGTGACCAACCGCAAGCTGCTCCCCGCCGGCGTCACGCGCGCGACCGATGCGTGCGTGACGTGCCACGCCAGGCACGAGATCGAGGCCGACGCGCGACCGGTGCGCTGGCGGGCGCGGCCCGCCGGGAAGTAGCGGCACAGGTGGCGCGCCCGGAAGTCACGACGCCCGAGGCGCTCCCCGACGAGCGCGTCACCGACGCGGCCCTGCGCCCGTCGAGCCTCGACGAGTTCGTCGGCCAGGCGAAGGTCAAGGAATCCCTCCAGATCGCGATCGACGCGGCGAAGCAGCGCAAGGAGCCGCTCGATCACGCCCTGTTCTTCGGGCCCCCCGGCCTGGGCAAGACCACGCTCGCGCTGCTCATGGCGCGCGAACTGGGGGTGAACATCCGCACCACCTCCGGGCCGGTGCTCGAGCGCCCCGGCGACCTCGTGGGCATGCTCACCGGCCTCAAGCCCGGGGACATTCTCTTCATCGACGAAGTGCACCGGCTGCGTCCCGCGCTGGAGGAGTTCCTCTATCCCGCGATGGAGGAATTCCGCGTCGACGTGCGCATCGCGGAAGGTCCGCACGCCCAGACCATCCCGATGCAGCTCGAGCGCTTCACCCTGATCGGCGCGACGACGCGGTTCGGCCTGCTCACCCCGCCGATGCGCGCCCGCTTCGGCCTGGTCGAGCGGCTGCACTACTACCCGCCCGACGATCTGGCGCAGATCGTCAAGCGCTCGGCCGGGATCCTGGGGGTCGCGGCGGACGTCGCGGGCATCGCGGAGATCGCCCGCCGCAGCCGCGGCACCCCGCGCGTCGCCAACCGGCTGCTCAAGCGGGTCCGCGACTACGCGCAAGTGCGGGCTGGCGGCACGATCACCGCCGCCGTCGCCGCCGAGGCGCTGAAGCGCCTCGACGTGGACGAATTCGGCCTCGACGACATGGACGCGCGGATCCTCAAGACGATCATCGAGCAGTTCGACGGCGGACCGGTCGGGCTCACCACCATCGCGGCGGCGGTCGGCGAAGATCCGGGGACGCTGGAAGAGGTCTACGAGCCGTTCCTGATGCAGCAGGGCTTCCTGGCGCGCACGCCGCGCGGCCGCTGCGCGACCGCGGGCGCCTACCGGCACTTCGGGTTTCCGCCGCCCGCGAAGAGTCCCGATCAGGCGAGCATCTTCGACTCCTGAACGCCTCCGACTTCGAATACGATCTTCCCCCGGCGCTCATCGCGCAGGAGCCGACCCGCGAGCGCGGGGCGTCGCGTCTCCTGGTGCTCGACCGGACGAGCGGCGCGGTCTCGCACCGCCGCTTTCGCGATCTCCTCGAGCTCGTCACTGCCGGGGACGTCCTCGTCCTCAACGCCTCGCGCGTGATTCCGGCTCGGCTGCACGGCGCGCGCGAGCGCGGTGCCCCGGCCGAGTTGCTGCTCGTGCGGGAGCTGGCGGACGGCGCCTGGCTGGCCCTGGGCCATCCGGGTGGAAAGCTCAAGCCGGGGCGCCGCGTTCGGTTCGGTCCCGACAGCGAGGTCGAGATCCTCGAAGTGCTGGGCGCCGGATTGCGGCGTGTGCGGTTCGTCGGCACGCTCGATGCCCGCGCGACGCTGGCGCGTTACGGGGAGGTGCCACTCCCCCCCTACATCCACCGCCCGCCGACCGACGTGGATCGCGAGCGCTATCAGACCGTGTACGCCGAGCACGAGGGCTCGGTCGCGGCGCCGACCGCGGGACTGCATTTCACGGCCGACCTGCTGGAGGCCCTGCGCGGACGCGGCACGGCGGTGGTCACGCTCGATCTGCATGTGGGTCCGGGGACGTTCAAGCCGGTCGCGGTGGAAGACCTGAGCCGCCATCCGATGCACGGTGAGGTCTACGACGTGAGCGAGACGGCGGCCCGCACGATCAACGAGCGGCGCGCGGGCGGCGGCCGCATCTGGGCGGTGGGCACGACCGTGGTGCGCACGCTCGAAACGGTAAGCGACGCCGCAGGATGCATCCGGCCCGGCGCCGGGGAGACGCGACTCTTCATTCATCCTCCGTACACGTTCCGCGCGGTCGACAGGCTGCTCACCAACTTCCACCTTCCCCGCTCTACGCTGTTGATGCTGGTGTGCGCCTTCGGCGGATACGAGGCGGTGATGCGGGCGTACGCCGAGGCGGTACGCGAGCGGTACCGCTTCTACTCGTACGGTGACGCGATGGCCGTGATCTAGTCGCGGTCGTACAATTGACGGCATGGGTCTCGTCGAGCCGCCGATTCCGGCGCCGCACTAGGCGCATGTTTCAGTTCGTCCTCGCCGGCCGCTCCGGCCCCGCCCGCGCCGGCACCCTCACGCTGCCCCACGGCACGGTCGAGACGCCCTGCTTCATGCCGGTCGGCACGCAGGGATCGGTCCGCGCCCTCTCACCCCACGACCTCCGCACGGTCGGGGCGCAGATCGTCCTGGCCAACACCTACCACCTCCATGTGCGACCCGGCGAGAAGGTCGTGGCCGAGCTAGGCGGACTGCACCGCTTCATGAGCTGGGACCGGCCGCTGCTCACCGACTCGGGCGGGTTCCAGGTGTTCTCGCTCGAAGGCTTCCGCCGCGTGGACGACGACGGGGTGGACTTCCAGAGCCACATCGACGGCTCCCGGCGCCGGCTCACCCCGGAGCGCGCCACGGAGATCCAGTGGACCCTCGGCGCCGACATCGCCATGGCGTTCGACCATGTCGTGCCCGGCGGAGCGGACGAAGCGACCGCCCGGGACGCGATGGAGCGGACGACCCGCTGGCTCGAGCGATGCGCCCGCCGGCATCGGGAGCTGGCCGACGGCCGCCAGACCCTCTGGCCCATCGTC
Organism: Gemmatimonadales bacterium; assembly: GCA_035311125.1. Classification (GTDB taxonomy): domain Bacteria; phylum Gemmatimonadota; class Gemmatimonadetes; order Gemmatimonadales; family GWC2-71-9; genus DASTHG01. Next base: position 6,185 of record DATGDE010000064.1, on the reverse strand, counting down.
CAGGGCGGCACCCACCGCGCGCTGCGCCAGGAAGCCCTGCAGCGCATCCTCGATCTCGGGACCTGGACCGGGATCGCCATCGGCGGACTGTCGGTGGGGGAACCCAAGCCCCTGATGTACCGCACGTTGGAAGAGCTGGAGCCGAAGCTGCCGGCTCCCCTCCCCCGTTATCTTATGGGCGTGGGATTTCCCGAGGACCTGGTGGCGGCGGTCGAGCGCGGCGTGGATCTGTTCGATTGCGTGGCGCCGACGCGGATGGGACGCAACGGCACGGCGTTCACGCCGGATGGCCCGCTCAACATCCGCAACGCGGCGTTCCGCACCGCGACCGGCCCGCTCGATGCCGCCTGCGACTGCGAGACGTGCGTCACGTACTCCCGGGGATATCTGCGGCACCTGTTCGCCGCCGGAGAGCTGCTGGGATTGCGTCTGCTGTCGCTGCACAACGTCCGTTACCTGATCCGGCTCGCCGCGGCGATGCGCGCGGCGATCGGCTCGGGCGAGTTCACCTCGTGGGCCGCCGATTGGCGCCACCGCTACCTGCACCCGGAACCCGCATGACCGCTCCGTTCTTCTCGCTGCTCTTCGCCCCGTCGGGACAGGCCGGCCCCAGCATGAGCATTCTGCTCATCCAGGTCGCCGCCATCTTCGGCATCTTCTATCTCTTCATCATTCGCCCGCAGCGCAAACAGCGCCAGGAGCACGAGAAGCTGCTCGCCTCGCTCGCCAAGGGCGACCAGGTGATCACCTCGGGCGGGATCATCGGCGAGGTCGTGCACATCAAGGACAACGAGGTCACGATCCGCAGCGGGGAGGCGAAGTTCGTCCTGCTCCGCAGCAACATCGCCACGGTGAGAAATCGCGAGGAGCCGGCCAAGTCCGCATGAGCCTGCGCCCGCTCCACCTGCTCGGCTCTCCCGTGCTGCGCCAACGCGCCGACCCGGTCGCGGCGGTGGACGCCGAGGTGCGCCGGCTGGTGGAGGATCTCTTCGACACGATGTACGCCGCCAAAGGCGTGGGGCTGGCCGCCAATCAGGTGGGCATCGCGCGCCGGGTCGCCGTGGTGGACGTCGGCAAAGAATCGCCCGAGCCGCTCGTGCTCGTGAATCCCGTGATCGTCGGCCGCGGCGCGACGACGGAGATCGAAGAAGAAGGCTGCCTGTCCATTCCCGAGATCTTCGGCGACGTCGAGCGGCCGGTCTCCATCGTGGTCGAAGCACTCGACCGCGACGGCGCGCCCTACCGCCTCGAGGCCACCGGCTACCAGGCCCGCGCCATTCAGCACGAGATCGATCACCTGGACGGCGTGCTCTTCCTGGACCATCTCTCGGCCGTGAAGCGGGGGTTGCTGCTGTCCAGGTGGAAACGACTCCGCAAGGGCGAATCCGGCTACATCAAGGAGGTGACGCCGGAGCCGGCTGGCGAGCTCTAGTGGTCGTCGTCTTCTTCGGGACGCCCGAGTTCGCCGTCCCATCGCTCGGTGCCCTGGTCGGCGAAGGGTTCGACGTTCAGGCGGTGGTCACGCAACCCGATCGCCCGCAAGGCCGCTCCCGCTCCACCTCCGTGCCGCCCCCGGTCAAGGTCGCCGCGCAGGACGAAGGACTCGAGGTGTTGCAGCCCGAACGGCCCACCGATCCCGAATTCCTGCACCGGCTGCGCACGCTGGCCCCCGACGTGGGCGTCGTCGTCGCCTACGGCCACATCCTCCGGCCCGAATTGCTGGCCATCCCGCGCCGCGGCATGGTGAACGTGCACCCTTCGCTGCTCCCCGCATTGCGCGGCGCGGCGCCGGTCGAGTGGGCCATTCTGAACGGTCTCGAGACGTCCGGCGTCACGATCATGCAGCTCGATGCAGGCATGGACTCCGGCCCGATCCTCCATCAGCTCCCCCATCACATCGCTCCCGGCATCACGGGCGGGGAGCTGTCCGCCCACCTGGCCGAGATGGGCGCGCAGGCGCTGATCGAAGCGCTCGCCCTGTGGGAGCAGGGGGGGATCAAACCCGTTCCCCAGGACCACACCCGCGCCACCCACGCTCCCAAGCTCACGCGCGAAACGGCACGCATCGATTGGACGAAGCCGGCCCTCGCGATCGCGCGACAGACGTGGGCACTGGACCCGAAGCCGGGCGCGTGGGCGGCGCTCGGGACAGTCGAAGTCAAGCTGTTCGGCGGCCACGTCGTCGAACGCGATGGTCCGCCTGGAGCGGTGCTGCCGGCCGACGGCCGGTTGCTGATCGCGTGTGGCGATCACGCGCTGGAGGTGGACGAGGTCCAGCCCGCGGGCAAGGACCGCATGCCGGCGGCCGACTGGATCCGCGGCCGCGGGGTGGGCGCCGGGCAGCGATTCTCGTGAGGGTGCCCCTCCCCCGGGTGCACGCGGTGACCGACGAGCGCGTCGCGCGCCGGCCCGACCTCGAACGAGTCGTTTCCGAGCTCGCCCGCGCCGGCGCTGGAGTGGCTCTTCATGCCCGCGGTCGCTCGCTGAGCGGGCTCGAGCACTACGCACTCGCCATCCGCCTGTCCCGCTATCCTCCCATCCGTGTGTTCGTCAACGACCGCCTCGACGTGGCCCTGGCCACGGAAGCGGCCGGCGTGCAGCTCGCCGCGGACAGCCTCCCGGTCGACGCCGCGCGCCGGCTCGGGCCGCAGTGGTGGATCGGCCGGTCCGTGCATTCCCTGGATCAGGCATGTGCCGCGCAGGCCGAGGGAGCCGACTATCTTCTGGCAGGGCCGGTGTACGGGACCGCCACGCATCCCGACGCGACGCCGCTGGGCGTCGACGGGCTGCGCGAGATCGTGGAGCTCGGGCCCCCGGTGATCGCGATCGGGGGCATCCGTCCCGAGCGGGCGCGGGATCTGGCCCGGGCTGGGGTATACGGCGTGGCGGCCATCCGCGCCCTGTGGGACGCGCCCGAGCCGGCTGCCGCGGCCCTCGCGTTTCTGGAGGCCCTGGAGCGGGAGAGGAAATGATCGAGGTCGTCGTCAATGGCGAGCGTCGCGCCGTGCCGCCGGACGCAACTCTGCTCGACCTGCTCGGGGTCCTCGGACTCGACCCCCGCGCCGTCGTGGTGGAGCACAACCGGAAGATCGTCCGGCGGCCGGAGCTCGCCGGGCAGCGACTGGCGCCGGACGACGCGATCGAGCTGGTGCACTTCGTCGGAGGCGGATGAGCATGACCACGGCCGTGGAGCTCGTGAAGGATGCGCCGTTCACGCTGGGCGGGCGCACGTTCCAGTCCCGCCTCATGGTCGGCACCGGGAAGTACCGCAGCAACGAGGAGATGGTGCGGGCGATCGAGGCCAGCGGCGCCGAGATCGTCACCGTGGCCGTGCGCCGGGTCGACCTGGACCGGAGCCGTGACGCGAGCATCCTCCACCATCTGGACCCCAAGCGCTTCTTCCTGCTCGCCAACACCGCCGGCTGCTACTCGGCGGCGGACGCGATCCGCTATGCGCGACTCGCCCGCGAGGCGGGTTTCAACGAGTTCGTGAAGCTCGAGGTCATCGGCGATCAGGAAACTCTGTTGCCGGACGTGGCGGGGCTGCTCGAGGCCACCGCCGTCCTGGTGCGCGAGGGATTCAAGGTCCTCGCCTACACCAACGAGGACCTGATCACCGCGCTGCGCCTGGAGGAAGCGGGCGCGGCGGCGGTGATGCCGCTCGCGTCGCCGATCGGCAGCGGACTCGGCCTGCTGAACCCGTTCAGCGTCCGCACCATCAAACGCCGGCTCCACGTCCCCGTCGTGGTGGACGCGGGCGTCGGCACCGCCTCCGACGCCTGCGTGACCATGGAGCAGGGCGTGGACGGCATCCTCATGAACACGGCGCTGGCCGCCGCGCAGGACCCGGTCGCGATGGCGCACGCCATGCGGCTCGCGGTCGAGGCGGGACGAGCCGCGTTTCTGGCGGGGCGGATGCCGCGGCGCGAGGTCGCCATGCCGTCGTCACCGCTCGAGGGGATGCTGGATTAAGGGACCGACCGCCGCGCGCCGCGCGGCCCTCGACATTCTGCGAGCGGTCGGCGCCGGGACGCCGTTCTCGGACGCGCGCGATCGCGCGGTGCGCGCGCTGCCGGAGCGCGACCGGCGGCTGGCTCACGAGCTGTCGGCCGGCGTGTTGCGCTGGCGGCGCAGCCTGGACGACGCGCTCGATCTGCGCCACACCGATCCCCGCCTGCACGACATCCTGCGCCTCGGCGTCTACCAGCTGCGCCGCCTGGAGCGCGTTCCCACCCACGCCGCCGTCTCGACCAGTGTGGAGCTGGCGCGCGAGACGGCGGGGGAACCGGCGGCGCGCTACGTGAACCAGGCGCTCCGGAAGCTGGCGACCGCGGGGAGCGAGGAGCGGGGGGCGGTCGGATCGCACCCGGACTGGCTCCTGTCCCGATGGCGGCGGCAGTTCGGTGACGAGGAGACGGCCCGGCTCGTCGAGTGGAACGATCGCAAGCCTTCGCTGGTGGTTCAGCCAGTTCGCACGGGTGCCGCAACCTTGCGGTCGAGCTTGGCGTCCGCCGGGTACGGGGTACTTGAAGCCCCCTTCGGCGCAGGGTTCACCATTTCCCGAGCTCCGACCGCCCCCCGCTCCCCGCTCCCCCGGAGCCTTCCGGGGTACGAAGCGGGCGCCTTCATCGTCCAGGACCCCGCGGCGGCCCTCGTCTGCCGCTTCGCCGCGGTGCCGCCCGGTGCGAGATTGTACGACGCCTGCGCCGCCCCGGGAGGCAAGGCCGTGGCGCTCGCGCAAGGCGGGGCCCGGGTCACCGCCGGGGAGTGGCGCCGCCCGCGGCTCGGGCGCCTGCGGGAGACGCTGGGACGAACCGGAGTAGCGGTACCCGTCGTCGTGGCGGATCTTCGCAGCGCGCCGTTTCCCCCCGGGAGCTGGGACGCGGTCCTGCTCGACGCTCCCTGCAGCGCGACCGGTACGATGGCGCGTCACCCCGATGCGCGCTGGCGGATCACGGCGGCGGCGATCACCGGCCTCGCGCGGCGCCAGGCGGCCCTGCTCGAGGCGGCGGCCGGGCTGATGCGGGCGGGCGGCGTGCTGATCTACGCCACGTGCTCCCTCGAGCCGGAGGAGAACGAACGACAGGTGGAGGCGTTCCTGGAGCGGCACCCCGAGTTTACACGGTCCACGGTGAGCGAATCGGTCCCGGCCACGCTGTTGAGCGTCGCCGGGGACTTCCACTCGCTGCCCCAGCGGCACGGCATCGACGGCGCGTATGCAGCGCGACTGGTGCGAGGAGAGAAACCCTGATGCAGCTGCGGCGTCACATGCCACCGCTCAAGGACTGGCATCTCCCACGGGTATTTCCGCGGCTGCGGCGCCTGCCGCCCATCACGCGCGACCAGGCGTTGCGCTGGGCGTTCTGGCTCGGCATCGCCGCCGTGGCCGGCTACCTGATCGCGGCGTTTCTCGTGTTCCCCGCGCCGATCTTCCCGCACCACCAGCAGGTCCCGCGCGTGCTCGGGATGCCGCTCGCCGACGCCCAGCACACGCTGACGGCCTCCCGGCTCGGCACCATCGACAACGGGACGGCGACTCACCCGTCGGCGCCGGCGGGGACCGTCATCTGGCAGGATCCGCCTCCGGGCGTGGAAGCGCCGGCGAACCTGAAGGTGGCGCTGGTGACGAGCGCCGGACCGCCCCGCGTGCCGGTGCCGGACGTCACGGGACTCAGCGCCTCCCTCGCCACCAAACTGATTGCGGCGGCGGGGCTCGCGGTAAGCCGGGTGGAATCGGTGCAGGCGGCGGTGCCCACCGGGCAGACGATGCTCACGCGTCCGGCCGCCGCCACCACGCTGGTCCCGGGGAGCGGCGTCGGTCTCGTCGTCAGTCGCGGCGCGCCGACCATCACCGTCCCGGATCTGCTGGGACTCTCGCCCGTGGACGCGCGCGCGCGACTCGAGGCCGCCGGGCTCGCCATCGGCGGGGTGACACGACAGCGCACCGCCAATGTCACGCCGGGCACGGTCGTGGCGCAGCGGCCGGCAGCCGGAACCCTCGCGGCCCCCGGGACGCTGGTGGACGTGATCGTGGCCCGGAGCCCGCAGTGAGCGACGGACCGGGCATCCGTATCGCGCCGAGCGTCCTGTCCGCCGATCTCACGCGTCTCGCCGAACAGGTGCGGGCCGTGCTGGACGGCGGAGCGGACTGGCTGCACGTGGACGTCATGGACGGGCGGTTCGTC